>JAPCJI010000007.1 GCA_027887005.1 Nitrososphaerota archaeon | reverse complement strand
GGATGCCAAGCTGGTGTGGGTGGACGACGAGGCGCGGGTCCGGCTACTCCGGCAGCGAGGATACGTGAAGTTCGACTCTCTCCTGAAAGACATCGCGACCGGAAAGACAGGGCCGGTCGGCGTCTCCGAAGAGCTGAGGCGAGGGATGAAGAGGAGCGCCGTGGTCCTAAGGGGTGCCCAGTTGGAACGGTCATCGAGCAGGTCAAAGTGGTTGGATGCAGGAATCAGAGAAATCGTTAGCGACGCAATCGGAATTCGCTAGTCTTGACCAGCTGACCAGGACGCCGTACATCCGAGTCCTCACCTACCCAAAGGTCTCTCTGAGAAGCGCCAGGTCGAGGATCAAACAGCTCGAGAAGCTAGGGGTGGACGGACTTGTCTTCGAAGGCCACGCAAAGATCGGGCGGCTCGGGATCCTTGGCCTCGGCACCGTAGGAGTGGTGGTCAAGGCAGTCAGCGGGGGCACCCCCCGGGCGCTCAAGGTCAGGCGGACTGACGCCAACAGACCCGACATGCAGAACGAGGTCAGGATAGCTGCCATGGCCAACCGACTTGGCATCGGACCCCAGGTCCACGCCCACTCCAAAGACTTCATTCTGATGAAGCTGCTCCGCTACCAGGGACTGAACGAATGGCTGAAGGGGCTGAGAGGGCCGGGGACAAGAAGTACCGCCAGGGAAACCGTCCATTCGATCCTCAACCAGTGTCGCACCCTCGACATCATGGGGGTCGACCATGGGCAGCTTAGCAACCTCCGAAAGCACGTCGTAATGGCAGAGGGAAAGCCCTGGATAATCGACTTCGAATCTGCGAGCACTTCGCGGAGGCCCAAGAACGTGACCACCGCGGCCCAGTACCTCTTCATCGGGGGAAAGCTTTCGCCCCTCATGAGGCGCACTCTGGGAATCAGGGACAGGGAGGCACTGATCCGACGCCTGTCGGATTACAAGTCAGATACCTCAGACTTCGCATACTCCAAGCTCCTTGAATCACTGAAACTCGTCACCCACTAGGTTAGCCTCCGCATTCCATTGACCGGTGGGGGCCGCATCTCAGGTCCCCCATGAGCTTGTCTCGGAATCGCAGCACTCACTTTCAGCTAACTCTCAGTAGTAATGACTGTATATCGGCAAAGCTTATTTGGGGAAAACCCACCAAAGCCACTCGAAAACCTTGAAAGGAAAGGTCAACCACTACGAACTGCCAGCAAAGGACGTGAAACGCGCCCAATCTTTCTACAAGGACGTGTTCGAATGGCAGATCAACGAAATGCCCCAGCTGAACTACACGCTTCTGGGAGGCGCCATGACTGACAAGGACGGCAGGGTCACTGAGGTCGGAGCCATCAACGGAGGAATGATGGAACGCAAGGAACCCTTCACGGCCCCAATCGTAACCATAACGGTTGAGGACATCGACTGGGCGCTCAAGGAGGTGGAGAAGCATGGAGGCAAGGCAATGGGGGCGAAACAAGAGATCCCCAGCATGGGTTGGTCGGCGTACTTCTGGGACCCTGAGGGAAACCTCATGGGCCTCTTCCAAAGTACAGGACAGATGTAGGCTTCTGTCCGGGAGGAGGAGGGCCCTATCCGGGGTCCTCCTCCGTCTGCTCTTACCAAGGTTTAAACCGAGTTCGATTTCGAGAAGACTTTGACGGGGCCGTCGTCTAGCTTGGTAGGATACTTGCTTGGGGTGCAAGTGGTCGTGGGTTCGAATCCCACCGGCCCCATGCCTCTCTCCGACTCCTGTTCTCAAGTTTGAGAACCGTGCCCTTCCGTAAATAGCCTCGGTCGGGCGCAAGTCGCCATGGCCAGGGTTCCCTATTCAGTTCAGCACACGCTTCCCCTGAAGACGCTGACTTGGAGTACCATCGGAATAACCGTGGTCCTGGCGGGACTCTACGTCCTGCTTGGCTTTCCGCCTTCCTTGGGTGCCTACTACCGCTCTATGTACTTCCACAGCATCGGAATAGGAATCGCCGCCCTCGCAGTCTATCTTGTGATTTCCGCGTTCGAGATCGAGAAGTACGAACCTAAGATCGACTTCCCACTGGCAGTCAGGGCATGGGTCGCCACCCTCTTCGGTGCGGTCGGCGGACTCATCTACCTCTTCCCTAGCCTCGACGCGGCCCTCCCCGATGTGGGCATTGGGATGTTCGTGGTCGCCTTCCTGCTCTTGGCGGACGTGGGAGGAGCCCTCTTCCTCGAACTAATGGTCCTTCCTCGAAAGAAGGAGGGCGTCTATGAGCCGGGCGGAGGATACTGGAGACGCATGTTCCCGTTCACGAGGGCCAAGCTTGGAGCCTACAAGCGGGCAGGGCTTGCCTACTGGTTCGCCATATCGACAGTGGGCTCCGCGTTCCTCGCGGGAATAATAGGATTCTTCTACCTCTGGGTTTCGATGTTCGGGCCTTCCTTCCTCTCGGGGTACCTGTCGTATCTAGGGCTCGATGGGGGTGGATTCCTGGCAGGGGCTCTGGCCCCGCACTCGCACGAAATGGCGACTGCCATACTGGCGGGGGTGGTCGCAATCGCCGTCCAGCAGTACGGAATCCTGGACACGCTGACTGGAATCAAGAAGGGGGTAGCAAAGACAGGCGTCTGGATCTCCATCGTGGGTGTCGTTGTGATGACGGTCGTCTATCTCGCCAGCGCCTTCGCCAACTACGCGCCACCAACGCTCTTCGCGGGTGGCCCCGGCGGAGTCAACGGGATGGCCGGGGACGACACGGCCATGAGCATCACGGGCCTCGGAGCCATGGTCATCGTGGTCCCCATGGCACTGGCGAAGATCGACGGCGTCAAGGCGTTCTGGAGGGACGGCCTCCGTGCCACTTTGCTCACGACCTGGGTGGCAGCAGTTCTCGTCAACATCATCAGCGGATTCTATCTGGAATTCCACGAGGACCTATTCCAAAATAGCCTCTTCGCGAACGACAGAGCCTACGCCCAAGTGCAGTCCCTGAGCGGTCTCTTTGTCCTTGGAGCTGCAGCCATGGTGCTCCTGACGGTGGACCACTACGGGGTGGGAGGCATGAGCAGGAGGCTCATAGGCTTCGCCATGCCCATCGGGTTGCTTCTGAGCGTCGCCGGGGGACTCGCCTGGGTCTTCATAGACGTAAGCAACACGGGCCTTTCATTCTGGACCTATGTCGGAGGGACCCTGCTAATCGGGGTCGCAGCCCTGGTCGCAGCGGGATCGCTCTACGCCAGGCGAGGTTCTACAACCATACAGCCGTCGGCCTAGCGCGGCGCACCGAGACTAGTTCTTGTCGCCGTACACCGTGTAGTGCCAAGACTTGCGGGCCTGGCCAGTCAGGTCTACGTACACGAACTTGATGACGGTGTAATCGTCGAACGAATAGGTAGAGAGGTCCTTGCCGAACCCGCTCTGCTTGAACCCCCCATGAGGCATCTCCGAAGGGAGTGGAAGGTGGTCGTTGATCCAGACGTCCCCGAACCTAAGGGCATTAGCAGTCTTCATCGCCCTGGTGATGTCTCTGGTCCACACCGAGGATGCCAAGCCATATTTGACTCCGTTCGCCTTCTCAACCGCCTCGTCCCACGTCTCGAAGGGCATGCACGTCAGGACAGGACCGAAGATTTCCTCCGTCGCAATCTTCATGTCCTGGCTGGCGTCGGCGAAAACGGTCGGTTCGAAGTAATTTCCCCTGCTGAAGGGGTCGGGGAGTGTCGGTCTGTGTCCACCAGTGAGGAGCTTCGCGCCCTGATCAACGCCTGAAGCGACGTAGCCTTGCACCTTTTCCATCTGGGTCTGGGAGACGAGGGGACCCATGTCTGTGTCCCACGAGAGGGGGTCGCCTAGCCTGAACTGCTTGGCCTTCCTTGTAACCGCGCTCAAGAAGTCCTTGTACACTTTCCCCTGGACGAAGAACCGGGTCGCTGCGGTGCAGTCCTGTCCCCCGTTCACATAACCGCCCACCACCGCCGCCTCCGACGCCGCATCCAGGTCGGCGTCCTCGAATACTATGAAGGGGGCCTTCCCTCCTAGTTCGAGCTGGACCTTCTTCACCGACTTCGAAGCCAGCTCCATTATCCGCCTTCCTGTCGAGGTGTCCCCCGTGAAGGCAACTGCATCGACGCCGGGGTGGCCAATCAGGGACTCTCCGATGGTTCCCCCCGGTCCTGTGACCACGTTGACTACTCCGTTGGGGACCCCTGCCTTCTCCGCTATCCGAGCGAGCGCCAACGTCGTGAGGGGCGTTAGGCTCGCCGGCTTGACCACTACGCTGTTCCCCACAGCGATGGCCGGTGCAACCTTCCAGACCGCCATCATCAACGGATAATTCCAGGGTGTGATGCAGGCGACAACTCCAATCGGTTCTCGTCGGACGAAGCCCGTCCCGAGGCCGTTGAACTCTGATGCTGCCTTGCCTTCCAAGCTCCTGCTCGCGCCCGCGAAGAACCTGATGTTGTCCGAACACGTGGGGATGTCGGAGTCTCTGGCTAGCTTGATGGTCTTCCCCTGGTTGCGGGATTCCATCGCGGCAACCTCGTCAGCCTGCTCGTCCAGCATGTCCGCCATTCTCAGGAGCACCCTCGCCCTTTCCCCTGGCGCCATCCGGGGCCAAGGGCCCCGGTCGAACGCCTCCCGGGCCGCGTCCACTGCCTTCGACACGTCCCCAGCACCTCCCTTGGTAACCTGCGCCAGCGGATCTCCTGTTGCCGGGCTGAGTATCTGGTAAGACTCGCCCGAGTCAGCCGGAACCCAGGCACCGTTGATGTACATCAGTTCCTGGGACATTGAGGCCATCCACGGCCCCGATTCCTCTTATAATTGTTGAGAGCTCTCTCCTGAAACACTTAATATTGGAAAACCCGTTCGGCACCCAGCCTGTCCTCCTCAAAGACAGTTCAGTACGAACGGTTCGAGGCCTATGGGTTCGGCGTGGAATACCCGTCTGACTGCGTCATCGAATTCAACCCAAAGTCAAGACACGAGGAGGGGGATATTGCTTTCAAGTCTCCCAGCGGGTACAAGGTCTTCCTTTCATGGGGGAACTTGAAGAAGGTGGAGAAGCTACACGGAGTGGAAGGTCATGCCGACTACAGCATACAGAGAATCAAGGGAAGCAGGGAAGCTAAGGTGAAGGATGTCAGGAGAGAAGCCGTCAAGATTCGCGGACATCCTGCATCCTTCAACGAAGTCAAACTCGAACTCATCAAACGAGGCATCTTTTTCAACAAGACTGCCACCCCCCAGGAGGTAAGGTCGCTCCACGTCCACTGCGACGTTTCTTCAAGATACTTCGTCTTATACGGACCGGCCGCTCCCGAGAAATCGTCCGATCAAAGAGAAGTCTTCGCAACCATGACGAGGACGTTGGGGTGCCACCCACCCGGCCCTACCTAGACGGGTGTACCCTCCCAAAGCTTAAGGAAAGTCTCGAATCACCACTCACGGTTGCAACCTGAAGGGCCGACTGGTTCCAGCGTTCTACAGGACGAAGCAGTCAGGATAGTCGACGCCGGAAAAGAGACCGGCGTCCCCTTGAGGATCCACGCTGCCGTGGCGATAGCCTACCACTGTCCTAGATACCGCCACATCATGGAAGCGATGGGGAGGCGGCTCGGGGACATCGACCTCGCATCCTACGACAAGTTCTCGTCCAGGATTCCCCCCCTCATCGACTCGCTGGGGTATCAGGAGGACGTTACCGTCTCCGCCTTCGGGGGGAGGAGGCTGGTCTTCAGGCGGCGAGGCGACGGGTTGCATTGCGACGTGTTCCTCGGCAAGCTGGAGATGAGCCACACCCTGAGCTTCGAGGGCCGGCTCGAAATCGACTACCCTACCCTCCCCCTTGCGGACCTGTTGCTTTCGAAGATGCAGATCTTCAGGCTGAACCAAAAGGACGTCGTCGATACCGTCGTACTCCTCCGAGAGCATGCCGTGGGAGGGGAGAAGCCAGAAACCGTGGACGCTCTATACGTTTCGAGGCTCTGTTCCCGGGACTGGGGCCTCTGGCGAACCGTCACGGGAAACCTTGCCAAGGTCTCAACCCTCCTCAAGGACTTCGCCTCCCTAGATGATTGGGACAAGGCCGACGTCAACGCTAAGATCGACGACCTGAAGCGGGCGCTGGAGGATTCACCAAAGAGTCTCTCTTGGAAGGTCAGGGCCAGGGTCGGAGAGTCGAGGAAATGGTACAACGACGTCGAGGACCTCTACAGGGGATGACCAACCTCGGATAGCACTCGCTTTTTGCATTTTTCCGAAGCAATTCAGGCTTAAATAACAACATCCACTACTCAACGGCGCTTACTTGGCCAAACAGGAGGATCTGGCAAAGTCTGCAGGCGTCACGGTTTTCAGGCGCTCGTCATCGGGTCTTACTAGGCAATTCGGCGCTCTCGACGTCCTAATCTACAACGTGGCCTGGTCGATGCTGCTGATCCCAGGCATCGCCTACCTCTACCTCCAGGGATACTTCGCCTTCCCCAACGGGGACCTTGCCCTCAGCATCCTGGTGATCGCAGTATGGGCCACCCCCATGTTCATCGCCTATTCGATGCTCGCCTCCTCGATGCCAAGGAGCGGAGGGGACTACGTCTGGCAGAGCAGGATTCTGCACGGCTCGATCGGATTTGTCACCATGATGATCATGGCGTTCAGCCTGTTCATCTGGATCGCGCTCAATGGCTGGTGGGTCACGTCGTTCAGCTCCTCTCCGATGCTTACGGCCCTGGGCGTCCAGTTGGGAAACCAGGGACTGATCAACGCGGGGACATGGCTGGGCACACCAACAGGAATCTTCGCGGGGACAGTCGCAGTCAACGTCGTCGTCTTTCTGATGTTCCTGCCCGGCATCACTCCGGGCCTGAAGGCCGGCAGGTATGGCTTCATCTTCGTCCTCATCTCGATGGCTGCCCTAACGGTGTACATGGCGGTGACGTCCCACGCGAGCTTCGTCTCATCCTATAACGGGCTGATGGGTCAGCTCGACCCCACCCACACGAACTACTACCAATACGTCATCAACGCATCTACGTCGGCCGGGTTCGTCAGCGGGAATGGCGGCAGTCTCCACGACATCATCGGGATGGGCACCCTCGTCTGGATCGTACTGGCGTGGCCGATGTGGGTCTTCCTGAACCTGGGCGAGGTCAAGGGAGCAGAGAGCCTCAAGCGGATGACGACCCTTACGCTGGGGTCGCTCTGGCTGGCGGCGATCTTCTGCATCATCTGGGCGGTCGAACTCGTCAACCTTGTAGGAAAGAACTTCCTGGGAGCGGCGGGGTATGCGGCCTTCAACGGTCTGATTTCATTTCCGATATACCCCTGGTACACGAACTTTGTTTCATCTCTTGGCGCAGTTCCAGCAATCCTTGTGGGCCTTGGGGTGCTCGCCATCGGAATCTGGGAGTGCTGGGTTAACTACGTCGGCGGTTCGAGGATAATGCTCGCCGCGAGCCTGGACAGGGTCTGGCCTGAATGGTTCGGTAGGATAGGCAGGCGCTTCAGACAGCTGGTCAACGTCGGGATAACCTACCTGGTCATGGGGATTATCGTCGGGTATCTCTACAACTTCGTAGGCCAAGCCTATTACTACACTTTGTACACTTCCCTTGCGGCAAGCTTCTTCCAATTCTTCACAATGCTGGCCGCGATACTGTTTCCGTACCGCAAGAGGATGAAGGCGGTCTGGGAGACCTCTCCGGCGAAGAGGTGGGTAATCGCCGGGGTTCCGGCCATAGTTCTCGGTGGCATCGCGGGCCTCGCACTTCAGGGGACTCTGATCTACTACGAGCTCACGGTCGCGAATCTGTTCATCAACTCGACGGCAAGTCTGTACATGATGGGCGTCCTCATCGTGGGCCTGGGGGCGTACTGGTTCGGGAACAAGTACTACCTGAGAGGAAAGGGGGTCGACGTCGAACTCGCTTTCAGGGAAGTTCCGCCGCTCTGACACGCTCAACTGGGAAGAGACCCTACCACCCACAATGCAGCATGGAACCGGATGAGTACTGATGGCACCTCAAGGAACCGCTCCTCGAAAGAGGCTCTTCTTCGCCACAGACGTCCATTCTTCCGAGCGGACTTTCAGCAAATTCCTCAGGGCCGCGGAGTACTATAAGGCCGACGCGCTCATTCTGGGAGGAGACCTCACCGGGAAATTCCTGGCCCCTTTCATAAGAGAATCAGACGGGTCGTACTTCACGGATTTCCAGGGCAACCCTGTCCATCTCAAAGACGACGCCGAGATGAAAGCAATGGAAGAGACGGTCAGGACAGCGGGATACTACGTCTACACGACCACCAGGTCGGAGTACGAAGAGCTGAAGAGCGACAAGGGCAAGGTCGACAAGATCTTCCTTGAGAAGATGCTCGAGGTGCTCGAACGATGGGTCGACCGCGCGGAGGAGGAGCTGGCCAAGAGCGGCATACCGCTCTTCATAACCGGCGGGAACGACGACCCCTTCGCAGTTGACGACTTCATGAGGTCGCACGGCACAGCCCACGTCAGCTACTGCGAAGGAGAGATTGCAGACGTACTCGGATACGAAATGGCTGCGTCTGGCTACTCGAACATGACCCCTTGGAACCTGCCCCGAGACCTTTCGGAGGAGGAGCTCGAAGTCGCGCTGGAGAAGATCGTATCCAAGGTGGCGAACTGCAGGAAAGCGATATTCACGATACACGTCCCTCCCTTCGACACCGGGATGGACCTGGCAATCTGGCTCAACAAGGACCTGAAGTACCAGCACTACGGCCAGCCAATCGAAGGCCCCATAGGCAGTCACGCCGTCTTCAACATCCTGGAAAAGTACCAGCCTCTACTGAGCCTCCACGGCCATGTGCACGAATCGAGGTGCTTCTACAAGCTGGGAAGGACCATGTGCTTCAACCCCGGAAGCGAATACACCGAAGGGACGCTCCGTGGGGTAATAATCAACCTGAAGGACGACAAGATGGAATCCTACCAGTTCACGTCCGGGTAGCCTAGAAACGAACGGTTCCCAGGTTTATCTCAGGGGTTCTGGGCGATCAGCTTGCTGATTTCCGCAGGGATGTTCGGTTCGTAGGCCACCATCACAACCCACCTGAAGAGGTCTCTCTCTGTCACAATTCCTACGAGCCTCTCATCCTTCATGACTGCCAAGCGCCTGATCTTCTTGCGCAGCATGATGGTGAAGGCCTCCCAAATCTCGGTTTTCGGGCCGACCGATACCAGCGGCCGAGAGGCGACCCGGCTGACCCTTCCTTCCAGGGCCCTGGCTCCATGCTCCGAGATCTGGTTGACGAAGTCCCTTTCCGTGATCATCCCGACTGGCTTTCCCCCCTCTAGGACGACGACCGAACCTATCCCATGTTTCACCATGAGCTTCAGCACTGAGGCGATTGGTGCGTCCTGGGTCACTGTCACCACCTTCTTCGACATGACGTATCCGACCTGGTCCTTATCGGAGGGCAAGTTGGTATTCCTTCGACGACGTGTTATTTTACGTTACCCAATGCCCTGTGGTTGGTCCTTCACTGTAGTGTCTTTGGTCTACGGTCTAGCCACCATAGGCGAGTACACCTACAACCAGACCTTCTACACCCTCGGTTGTCCGGGCCGCGGAGCGGTCGGGTGCGACTTCAACTGGTTCATCGGCCCCCTCGTCCTAGGGTTCCTCCTTGCGATCGGGTACTACTTCCTAGTGCGGTGGTACAGGTCCAAGGGCGGAATTCCCTACGACATGACGTTCAAGGAAATCCCCCCAGAATAGACAAAAGCTTCTCCAGCCGTTTTACTTTCAAGCTTAACTACCGCAGGGACTGCATCTCGTCGCTGTGAGACGCGAGTCTCTGGTAAACCTCGAAGAGTCGCATTCCATCGGCATCCCCGCCCAGGAGGACGTGGTTGTCGCCAGGGCTCGAGGGACCCATGTCTGGGACGTCTCAGGCAAACGATACACCGACCTCTTCTCGGGGATCGCGGTGGCCAACGTAGGCCACGCCCACCCCGAAGTCGTGAAGGCAATTTCAAAACAGGCCCGCCGATACATACACGTCTCCGGCACCTACCACAACGACATCTCCCCGCTCCTGGCAGCCGAGCTCTGCCGGATTGCACCCAGGGGCCTTGAGAGGTGTTTCTTCGCGAACAGCGGCGCCGAGGCGGTCGAGGGGAGCGTGAAGTTCGCCAAGAAGCTGGCCACAGTTAGAGGGAACAGCGGGATGGTCCTAATCGCCCTGCAGGGGTCCTTCCACGGGCGCCTCGGCCTTTCGCTCACCCTGACCGGCCAGCACAAGTACAAGGAGAAACTCGGCAATTTCGCAAGCTACCCTGGTGTCGTCCACGTGCCGCCGCCCTACCACTACAGATACGGCTCCGGCCTCTCTCCTGACGAGTTCGGGAGGCGAAGCGCGGACACCTTGTCCGAGATCCTCGATTCCTATCTGCCGGGAGACGTCTCCGCAATGATCATCGAACCCATCCTCGGCGAAGGCGGAATCATCGTTCCCCCAGACAACTACCTCCCCGCTGTGCTCCGCATATGCAAAGAGAGGGGCATCGCATTCATCGCCGACGAGGTCCAGACCGGGATAGGTCGCACCGGGAAGATGTTCGCGAGCGAACACTGGGGGTTGAAGCCCGACATCATGGCCCTAGCGAAGGGGCTAGGAGGGGGCCTCCCCCTGGCAGCGATTCTCGCTACCAGCGAAGTCTCCGGATCGATGGACCCTGGGGACCACTTCTCGACCTTCGGTGGCAACCCAGTCTGCTGCGCCGCGGGCCTGGCGGCCCTCGGAGTCATGAAGAGGGAGCGCCTCGTCCTGAACTCAGCCCGGAGAGGGTCTCAAATAATGAAGCTGCTGGGGGAGGTCGCCACGAAGCGGGTCCAGGTCGGGGAGGTTAGAGGGAAGGGGCTTATGATTGGGGTCGAGCTCGTCACCGACTCGAAGAAGACGCCAGCGAAGAAGCAGGCAGCGGCGGTCAAAGCGGAGATGATGAAACGCGGTTTTCTCATAGGCGTCGGCGGCATCCACAAGAACGTCCTCCGTGTTCAGCCCCCCCTGTTGATCACTGCAAACGAGATAGTGAGCGCCGCGGGCGCACTGGACGCGTCGATTGCCGCAGCCTTCCTTTGAGCGTGACCCCCGAATCGGATGCCGCCGAGAGGATCCGGGTTGATTCCTCGACGAGGTCAGAGACGGGAGGCTGCAACCAAACACCGACCTTCGTTTGCTCCTAAAGACTTTGCGGAACCCGACGCTTGGTTCCTCTCAATCGGTTAAATGCAAGAGGTTGGCGCGATTGCCCGTGGCGAAAAAACCCATCCATCACATGGACTTCCCAACCCTTGTCGAAGCAAACAAGGAAGTGGTCCTGCTCACTCGGGAGCCCCACGAGTACACCCAGGCAGACGGGGAGAAGCTCGAGGAGTTGCTCCAGGAGGTCGCCTCCCGGGCGGACAACCAGGATTTCGAGGAAGCTGTCCCGGAGAAGGCCTCCCTCCTTGTCTTCAAGATCGCGAGCGGCCAGCACTTCCACGCTGGGAACAAGAGGACCGCCCTGGTGGCGGGCCTTGTCTTCCTCAACAAGAACGGCTTTAAGATCAAGATTAACGATCCTGACTTCGTCTCCACGGTGGACAAAGTGGGAATGGCGGCTGCCAGCCTCGACGACCTCAACGCGGCCATGAGGAGGCTGATGACAAAATCAGCGGTCGAAAGGAAGGGCTGGGACAACGCGCTCAAGCAGACCGTCGAGGCCAACAAGAAATTCCTGACAGACCTGGGTTCCTGAAGAGACGATTCTCAACAGTAAGAAACGACCCGTCCTCTTAAACAGGGACGCAATTCGGCCAAAAACGAATGAATCATGAATGCTTCGACCATCTACTTCCCGACAGATGTGCGAGAGCTCCCGACCATTCATACCTCCATCTGCGACAGTCTAAATAACATCCGAGGCTTGGTTGCATTCATTGCACGAGTACGTCTTCGCAGACAAGATACTGCAGTCGGTGCTCGAGGAGACGAGGGGAAGGAAGAGGGGCCCACTGGTGATCAGAGTGGAGGTCGGCGAGATGCTGGGGCTAACCAGGGAGTCTCTGACGTCGGCGTTCGCGGTCCTCTCGAAGGGAACGAGGGTGGAAACGGCAAAGCTCCAGGTGCGCTTCACGAAGGGCTCGGTCGAATGCCCAAGGTGCGGATTCACGGGGAGGCTGAAACTAGAAAGGCACGAACACGGCATCGACCCGGCGTTCGCGTGCCCCGATTGCGGCTCCTCTCTGCGGGTGCAGGAAGGCTTGGAGGCGAAACTAATCGCGGTCGAGTAGGCGACCCAGCAGGAACCATGATGGGTAACGACGACGGCTGGCTCCTTCAACTCTCTGAAATGCTCGACGGGAGCAAGAAGGTCAACCTCGTGGGAATCGGCAACCCGATCAAGCAGGATGATGCCGTCGGTCTTCGAGTCGTCTCCGAGCTCCTGCGCATCCTGGGTCCTTCCCCAGGGCCAACAATTCAGATCCACCAGCCGTCGATGAGCCCCGAGCGGGTCCTCTCGGCCCTCGCATCGAAGGGCGAGAGAATCGTCATCTTCGACGCCGTGGAGGCAGGGAGGAAAGCGGGCGCAATAATCTGCGCTTCCCTCAACGACACGAAGTTCGGTTTCTTCGCTACGCACAACATCCCCCTCAGACTCATCCCGGGATTGGCGGAGAGAACTTCGGACACCTTCGTCGTCGGCATCCAGTCAGGGTTGGTGGACGTCGGAGAGAGCCTCTCGGATCCTGTCGAGTCCTCGAGCAAGAGGCTCATCGCCGCCGTAGCCGGGATTGCGAGGAAGGCAAAATGACCGACTTCACCGACGCCCTCCTAGGTCCCGTAATCATCGTAGTGGCTGACATCATCGTCTTCTTTATCGTCGGTCGACTCGGAAAGCGGTCCTCAGGGCAGGGTGCGAGGTACCAGCCCTTCTCCGGGGGGGAAGAGTCCATCCCTGCCAGGGGGCTCTACAAGTCCGACCTCTTCGTCTTCGCAGTGTTGTTCTTGGTAGTCGAAGCGTTCGTCCTGATCCTCGCCGGGTCGTTCACCGCAGTCTCGAGCTTCTACCCGCTTCTCTTCCTCGTAGGAGGCGGGAGCGTCCTGACGGTGACAGTCTGGTGGTTCATCTCGGTCGGAGGTGGCGAGTTTTAGGTCCGGCCTGACCCAGTGGGCGCGAAAGAGGTCCATCTGGGTCTTCCACGTCAACGCGGCCTCCTGCAACGGATGCGACATCGAGATACTTGCCTCGCTTACCCCGCGCTACGATGCCGAGAGGCTTGGCGTTGAGCTGGTCCCGAGCCCGAGGCACGCAGACGTCCTCCTGGTAACAGGGACCCTCAACCCCCTGATGAAAGACCGCCTCAAGACTGTCTACGACCAGATGCCCGAACCGAAGCACGTCGTGGCGATCGGCGCCTGCGCCCTGGGCGGAGGCGTCATGAAGGACTGCTACAACGTCGGAAATGGAATCGACTCCGCGGTTCCGGTGGACCTCTACATCCCCGGTTGCCCGCCCAGGCCTGAGGCGATAATCTACGGGATCATGAAGCTGGTCCTCGGTGGGCCAGCGGACGAAGTCGAAGGAGGTATCGAAATTGCCAGGTGACCCAATGGCGGCCATCGCCGCCAGACTCGGCGGGAAGATCGTCGAGGAGCGGAGGACCACGACGATCAACGTCAGTCCGGAAAGGGTCAGGGAGGCGTGCCTGGCTGTCTCGTCCGTACCCGGCCTCTACCACCTCAGCACCATCACAGGCATAGACGAGGGGGAAACGATAGCGCTGCTGTATCAATTCTGGCAGGGAAGGAAGTTCGCGGTGGTTCGGACCTCCGTGCCGAAGACCCAGGCGAAGCTGGCGTCCGTCTCGAGCGACCTACCGTCTGCCGTATTGTACGAAGCTGAGATCCAGGACCTGCTAGGCGTCGCCTTCGAGGGGAACCCCTACCTCGGCAAGAGGCTGTTGCTCCCGGACAACTATCCTGCTGACGCCCCTCCCCCGCTGCGGAGGGAAGCCAACCCAGAGAAGATCAGGAGGATGATGGGGCTTGAGTGAAGGGAATCCACCCGCGCAGCGCAAGGAGACGAGCGCGGGGCTCATGGAGTACTCTCCAGAGAGCATGATGCCCTTCGGCCCTGTCCACCCTTCGCTGAAGGAGCCTGAATACTTCAAGCTCATCCTCGAGGGCGAAAGGATTGTCGGTGTCATCCCTAGGATCGGCTACGTCCATCGGGGGATCGAGCGAGCAGCCCAGGAGAGGACCTGGGTGAAAAACATCTACCTCTTCGAGCGGATCTGCGGCATCTGCAGCTTCGCCCACAGCCTCGGCTACACCCAGGGGGTAGAAGCTCTTACTCAATTCGAGGTCCCGAAACGGGCAAAGTACATCAGAGTGATTGTCGCCGAGCTCGAGCGGATCCACTCGCATCTACTCTGGCTCGGGCTCGTCGGGCACTGGGCGGGGATAGACACCCTGTTCATGTGGGTCTGGAAGGACCGCGAGCACGTCCTCGACCTGACCGAGGCGATCACCGGCAACAGGGTCCACAAGTCGTACTCCACCTTCGGGGGAGTCCGGATGGACCTCCCGGATGGTATTGCAGACAAACTTCGGACGGAACTACGTTACATCGAGCGGAGGGTCGACTACTACACTGAGCTGGTCCAGACGGAGGAGACCCTTGCCGTGAGGACCAGGGGAGTGGGCAAGATCACCCAGGACGCCGCCAGGAGGCTTTCCCCAGTGGGACCCCTCCTCCGGTGCACCGGCATTTCGCGAGACGTGAGGGTCGAAGACCCCTACGCAGCCTACGACGAGGTCGTGCCCAGGGTGCAGACGGACAGCGCGGGCGACATCGCTTCGCTCCTGACGCTCCGGCTCCGCGAAGTCAGGGAGTCCTGCCGCCTTGTAATGGAGGCGATGGAGAAGCTCCCCTCCGGTCCCTTCAAGGTGAGCATCCCGAGAGCGGTCCCTCGGGGGGAATCCACCCTCCACGTCGAAGCGCCCAGAGGTGAGCTCTTCTACTTCGTGAGGTCCGGAGGTGGAAGCGGTCCGGAGCGGGTGAAGATCAGGACTCCCACCATGGCCAACCTCCTCACCGCCACTGAGATGCTGAAGGGCCAGACCCTCGCCGACGTGCCCGTTGTCCTCACCGGCATGGACCCGTGCTTCGGCTGCATGGACAGGGTCTCGGTCCTGGACGTGGGCAAGGGGAAGGAATGGTCTGTCGGGGGGGAGGAGCTGCGAAACTACGGCATCGAATATTACAGGAGGATGAAGGGTTGAACCCCCTACAGGTCGTCCAGCTACTCCTGTTCCCGGGCCTGACTTTCTTCGTCTGGCTCGCGTTCCTGTTCGAATGGCTGGAGAGGAAGACGGTCGCCCGCATGCAGGGGAGAGTGGGTCCCCTGGTCGCAGGCCCCTTCGGCATCTTCCAGCCTGTGGCAGATTTTTTCAAACTGGCTGCCAAGGAGGAGATAATCCCAGCCGAGGCGGACGAGTTCGTCCTTCGCTGGGGTCCTTCAATCTACTTTGCAGCCCCGGCGATAGGCATCGTATTCGTCCCCGTTCTTGGATACCAGGCGGTCCTCTACCACCCCCTCGACCTGCTCTTCATCCTCTTCGTCCTTTCCCTCTCGACCCTGATGGCCACCATGCTGGGCTACGCCTCGGCGGGCAGGTACTCCACCATCGCCATAGGGCGGCTCGTGGTCCAGTACACGAGCTACGAAGTCCCGCTCATACTTTCGATGATCACCCCTGCGATACTGGCCCGGAGCCTTTCGATCCAGGGGATAGCCAGCGCCCAGGCCTCGCTGTGGTATGTCTTCCTCGCTCCCGTGGCCTTCGGCGTCTTCATCCTTTCCTCCCTGGCCGAACTCGAGAAGCCCCCCTTCGACATCCCTAGTGCAAAGACAGAGATAGTCGGAGGGTGGATGACGGAGTTCTCCGGCAACACCCTGGCCTACGTGAAGCTCACCAAGAGCCTCAGCTACGTCTTCCTCTCGGCCCTGGCCGTTAGCCTCTTCCTGGGCGGTCCCGGGGGGCCCGTGCTCAGCGCAGACCCGACCGTCCAGTCCTTCTGGTACACAGTGTACTTCCTCGCGAAGCTCTTCGCAGTAGGTTTCCTGATATTCGCGATAAGGACGGCCCTGGCCCGGATTAGAATAGACCAGGCGGCCCGGGTATTCTGGACCATCTTGACTCCCCTGGCCCTTGCCCAGCTCGCCCTGGCGATCCTGGTCTCGTTCAGGTGACCCAATGTCAAGAATGAAAGTGGGGAAGGCCCTCGGCGAAATGTTCCGCACGGCCCTCGAGAAGCCTGTCACCGAAGAGTATCCCTTCGGGGACAAGGTGGTCACGCAGAGATTCCGGGGAAAGCTGGACATCGACCCGGTCAAGTGCACTGGATGCAGCATCTGCGAAATCGTCTGCCCCGCTCAGGTAATCACCATGGTCCCCGTGGGGAAGAAGAAAATCGGCGAGAGGGAAGTGGACATCAGGCGGCCGTCCTTCGACCTATACACCTGCATTTCATGCGGCCAGTGCGTGGACGACTGCAGGTTCGGGGCCCTATCCCTCACCCACAACTTCGAGCTCTCCGTCTTCAAGAAAGAGTCGCTGGTCATGAAGAAGGCGCTGACCCTTGGCTAGCGTGCTGCTCTCCCTGGCCATATCCGCGGTCCTAGTGGGCACAGTGCTCGTGGCCCTCTTCTCGAAGAAGGTGTCGGTCTCCCTCATCGGGCTCTTCTACGCGTCAATCACCCTCGGAGTGGCGTTCACCGTCTACGGGGACGCATTGGTAGGGCTGGTCCAGATCGCGACCTTCGCCGGCGCTGTCTCTGTGCTCCTGCTTACCGTGATTCTCATGACCGGGGAGTCGAAGCTGAACCTCGGGGCCCGGAAGACCGCAGTCGCGCTGTCGGCCGGGGTCCTGGTCCTCGCTGCAGTCGCCCTCCTCGCCGTCACATCGACCCTCGCCTCCAACCTCGCCCAGGAGTATCAGGACGTGTCCCTGCAGATGTTCGGCTTCCTCTGGGATTTCAGACCCTGGGACCTGTTGATAGTAATTACGGTCTTCACAGCCGCGATGGTGACAGTGGTGAACCTCTTCTCGGGGGAGAACTAGATGCTCACCGACCAGACAGTCTACCTTGTCACCGGGATGCTCCTCGTCCTTCTGGGCATCGCGTCAATCTCGTCTTCGAAGAACCTGATCAAGACGGTCATGTCGTTCCAGGTCGTCCTCCTTGGAGCTGACCTGGCCCTCTTCGCTTCCGGTCTTGGCAGCGGACCGCGTCTCACGTCGGACACCTTCGTCTTTCTTTCGATATTCGTAGGCGCAGCGGCGGAAGCCGTCGGACTTGCAATCGTCGTGACAGTCTACCGCAAGTACGGGACCCTCGACCCGTCCGGAATCAGGAAGCTGCGTCACTGATGCTCGTCGCCTGGCTCGTCTGGCTCGTCCCCCTCGCGGGGGCTTTGCTCGTCCCCATCTCCAACCTGATCGACCGGAGGGCTTGCAGATGGGTCGCTATGGCCGTGAGCGGGGTCGCTGCCTCGCTCGGCCTCTACCAGGCCATCTCCTTCTCCCAGCCCTACGTGGAGGGACTGGGAGGGTGGTCGGTCTACCGTGGCGTCCTCGCCGAGGTAAAGGTGGATGGCCTCTCGGTGCTCCTGACAGCGTTCGTCTCCCTCATCTCCTTCACCATAGTCGTCTACGCCGCAGGGAACATGAGGAAGGAGGCAGGCCAAGCTCGGTTCTACTCCCTAATCCTCGTCTTCGTCGGGGCGATGCTGGCCCTAGTGATGGCCGGAAGCCTCATCCAACTCTACATCTTCTGGGAGGTCGTCGGCATCTGTTCAGCCCTGCTTATCGCCTTCTGGACCGACAGGGAATCCGCGCGCAGGGCCGGGTTCAAGGCCTTCCTTGTAACCCGCATAGGTGACATCTCCCTCCTCATTGCAGTCATTCTGATCCTCACCAGCCTCGGGACCACCGACCTCGACCACGTCAACGCAGCGGTCCAAACAGGTTCGTTGAACTGGGAGCTGGTGGGCCTGCTCTTCCTGATCGGCGCCATGGGAAAGTCGGCTCAGGTGCCGCTCCATGTCTGGCTCCCTGACGCCATGGAGGGGCCCACTCCCGTCAGTGCGCTAATCCATGCCGCGACGATGGTGAACGCCGGGGTCTACCTCCTCGTTAGGATGTCCCCTGTGATAGCCTACTCGTCGCTGGTTTCCTCGTCCGTCCTGGTCGTCGGCCTGACCAGCCTCCTAGTCGGTGCCGCCTGCGCCTCTGCGGCCGAGGACCTGAAGCGGGTGCTTGCCTACTCGACCATCAGCCAGCTGGGGCTAATGTTCGCTGCCATCGGCCTAGGGGCCTGGTCTGGCGCGACCTACCATCTGATAAGCCAAGGTTTGTTCAAAGCGCTGGCATTCATGGCCGCCGGCTCGGTCATCGAGGCGGTCGGCTCGCGCAACATCTCGGATATGGGAGGGCTCGCTCGCAGCATGAAGTACACCTACCTAGCATTCCTCTTCTCGACCCTCGCCATGGCTGGATTGCCTCCTCTGATTGGGTTCTGGACCAAGGACGAGATACTTGGCGCGGCGACTTCAGGTGGGGTCCTTCCGGGGCTGGTAATGGTCATAGGCTTCGCACTCACTTCATTCTACGGCTTCCGTGTGCTCTTCAGGGTCTTCCACGGTCCCTTCCGCCCCAGCAGCGCCTCCGAATCTGGATGGCTGATGCTGCTCCCCATGATGTTCCTGGTCGCATTGGTCGCCTTCGGCTGGCTCGGTCTGGGCTATCAGAGTCTCCTGCTGCCCCCTCTCAGCGAGGCCCTCTCAGCCCTCACATCTGCAGCCTCGCTAGGCGCAATGCTCCTGGGGCTGGGTGTCTCCTATGCGGCCTTCCTCGTAAGGCCCGCGTGGACCGAGGCCCTATTGAGGAGGTCGCTCCCCCTCAGCCGCACCAAGGCTTTCCTCCTGGAAGGTCTTGGGTTCGACAGGCTCTACTCTTACCTGACCACCTCTGGCATCAGGCTTCTGACACGCTTCGCCACAGCAATCCAGACCGGCGACCTCAGGTACAACGTCGCCCTCCTTTTCTCAATCATAATCCTACTGCTGCTTCTGGCCGCATCGGGAGTGCTCTAGTCCATGCCCTGGCTCGCAACGATGCTCGAGCTCCAGTTCGCGGGAGCGATCTCCGCCCTCGTGGTCGACCTTGCAAAGCGGAGGCTCGGGAGGCATAGGCCGCGGGTGGTCGGTGGCGTGGCCGCGGTCTTCCTCTCGGCAACCCTCTTCGAGCTCCTTGCTAACTGGGCCGACCTCCTCAGTCACGGCCCGGTCATCATCCAGCCGCTCCAGTCCATCTTCGCCAGCGTCTACTCCGTCGACAAGCTCGGGAATCTGGTCATCCTCACCGTCCTCATCGCCGCCTTGGCCGTGGCCGTGTACGCCGCCCTCACCCTGAGAGCCAAGGAGAACGTCGGTCCCTTCTACGCTCTCCTGATGCTCCTCGTCAGCTGCTCCATTGGGGTCATCTCTTCGGGAGACTTCCTCACCCTGTTCCTGTTCTGGGAAGGACTCAGCATCGCTGCCTACGGCCTAGTGTCCTTCGAGAGGCGTGACGTCTCTCTGGAGGCGGCGATGAAGTACTTCTTCCTGTCCGGGTCCGGGAGCCTCGTCTATCTGCTGGGCGTCGCCCTGATCTACACTCAGTTGGGGAGCATAAGGCTGGCAGACCTCGCACTCCTTCTCGGCTCCAATCCTTCCTACGGGATCACCGCGCTCCTGCTTGTCCTCGTGGGCCTTGGAGTCGAGGTCGCGATCTTCCCGGTGCACACCTGGCTTCCGGACGCCTACGGCTCCGCCCCGGCGCTGACCGGCGCCCTTCACGGCAGGGTGGTCAACGAAACCCTCCTCTTCGCCATGCTGAAGGTGATCCAGCCATTGGTTCCGTCAGGAGGGTCCGCCCTGATCCAGGGTGTTCAGGTGACCCTGCTGGTCCTGGCTGTGCTCACGATGCTTGTCGGGAACCTCGGGGCCTATGCCCAGACCAACCTCAGGCGAATGCTCGCCTTCAGCTCCATCGCCCAGATGGGCTACATGCTCGCCGCCCTCTCGACCTTCACCCCCCTCGGCCTGATAGCGGTGACCTTCCTGATCTGGAACCACGGACTGGTGAAGTCCGCCTTCTTCATGCTCACAGGGGTGGGAGGCAGGAGGGTCTCCGAGGATGCTGACCTGGAGAAGCTGAATGGGGCAGGGAGGCAGAACAGGTCCCTGGGGATGCTCTACACCGCGTCGTCCTTGGCTATGGTCGGGTCTCCCCCCTTCGGCATGTTTTGGAGTGAGATTCTCCTAGTCCAGTCGCTCCTGCTTGTCTCCTCCCCGCTCTTCTTTTGGGGTGCGGTTGCAGTGCTAGCGAACATCGCCCTTTCAATCGGCTACTACTACAGGGTGATCAACACGGTCGTCTTCGGCCCGTCTGGGGGAGAACGCTCCCCAGGACCGTCCGCGGACATGGCCCCCTCCTCCTTCCTCATCGGACTCAGCCTTGTGAGCGGACTCGTCCCTGCGTTGATATTGGGTCTCCTAGCCTGATTCGGGACTAGCTTAATAGACACCCGAGGCGCTGAGTCTCGGTTCACGCTATGAAGACCGAACGGCTCATTTCGGAAGTGAACACGCCCGAGGACGCGAGGAAGGTGGAGGAGAGCATCAAGACGGGCTACCTCGAGACCACCATCGATTCACTTCTTCAGTGGATTGGCGTGGAGGAGGACCTGGTTAGCAGCTATGAGGCGTTGGCGCACAGATCAGGCTTCGAGTCTTCGCGTGCAGTCTTCAAGCAGCTGCAGGAAGAGTCGAAGAAGAACATCGCGCTCCTTTCGAGCCTGCAGCGCTCGTTCGAGGAACTAGACAGGGCACGCGTTCAAAGGCTCAAGCTACTTTCGAGCATCGAACCCTGACCACCAAGCTTGGTCATCTTCGGCGGCGCGCGGCCAGGAGGAGGTTGGTCGACACCAGGTCCAGGGCCGTGTACTTCGAAATGTTCCTCAGCTGCCTCGGGCTCAGCACATCGCAGGCGAAGTTCCAGTGCAGGGAAACATGGTCCCCCAGCTTCAGCGACCCGAAGGGTTTCACCTCGGGGTCGTAATCCACCTTCTTCTGCCTCGGCTCGGACAGAGCAATCTGGTCTTCCTCCAGCACGAGAGGCCTGTATTCGACGGTAAGCTTCCTCTTTCCGATGCTCTTGACCTCCCCCCATGAAATCCTGCAACTGTCCATCAACTCTGAGAGTTTGGCCCTCTTCTCGTTGGCCAGATTCGGGCCGTCCGCAACGCTTGAGCTCGCATAGGTGCTCATGACATAGAACGAATGGTGGGGCCTCGCCTGTCCGCCTAGGGCCCCGAAGACCCTTTTGACCTCCCTGGGGTCCCTCCCGGCAAGTTCCCTGTGGCTAAAGGAATGGAAGTCCTGCACGGGGACTCTGTCCAGCAGGCTGTTCCCGATCCAATAAGCTTCCGGCACAGCATAGTCGAAGACCTCCCTCCCGGTGTTCCTCGCGATGAGCTTCAGGAACGGGTATGCCGCTTCGAACTCCTTGAGGGTGGACACCAGCGCCTCCCCACCTCTGGACTCCTCGAGGTGCCGAAGGATCAGCCCCCTGTCGTCTGGCCCGCAGTATCCAAGGCTGTTGGGCATGAACGCGTGCTTTGCATGGAGCAGGATGCCCTTCTCCTTCATCTGCCCTTCCCACGCCTCGGGGCCACCACCATCGCCGCCTTCCTAACCTCTGCCCAGGCAGCCTTCCTCTTCCTAGCTTCAGCTGGGGCAAGGACGGAAAGGGCGAGGTTCCCGTACACCTCGACGAAGGTGCCCGCCTCGACGTCCCTCAGCATCGAGACATCCACGTCTTCGAGGGCCCTTCCATCGAAGAACTCCACCGCTGCCCTCCCATGTGAGGCCGAACTGACTTTGCCTACCCTGGTGATGCACATGCAGTCGCAATCCCCTGCCTGTTCTATTTAGGGTTGGGTGCTTCCATGGTTCCCCGGGTCCCCTGCCTCGGCGGCTCTATCCGGGGCTCCCTGAGGACTACGGCGACGGCCAGCATGGCGACGGCCGGCACCAGGGCGTTCAGGGCGAGAGAGCCTCCGACCCCGAACGAGAAACGGTAGGCAGTGATAACGGGCGCGAGGACCGTCGCCGCGGACTGGGCGGTTGTCGTCAGCCCGAGCGCAGTGCCCGTATTGCCATCGCAGGAATCAGCCATCAGCGCCTGCATCACCGGGAAGATGGAGGAGCTGAAGAACCCCATAGCCAGCCCCATCACAGCACTGACGAAGACGTTGGGGGCCGAGAAGAACCCAGCGTATAGGATCACGACGACGGCGGAGATTGCGACGAGCATCCTGTCCCTCCGCCAGGAATCGGAGGCGCCCCCTAGGATCACCTTCCCGAGTCCTCCGGAGATCGCCACGGCGGAGGCGAGGAACGCGGCCAGTGGGATGCTGAGTCCTAGGACAGCCGAGTAGTAGTAGGGAAGGAAGACCACCTGCCACACCGATGCCCAGGTTGCGAGGAAGGCGAAGAGCATCAGAACCTGGGTCCTTCTCCCTTTCAAGAGCTCCAGCGCATCCCTCCCCAGGGCGATCCTCCCCACTCTACCGTCCGCCGAAGCGAATGCGCCTCTGGCTGCGAAGACTCCTGCCACCACTGCGATCCCGAGGAGCGGGGCCACGAAGAAAGCGTACCTCCAGTCCGAGGTCAGGGCGAAGGCCGTCCCCCCGACAGTGAGCCCGGTCGCCATCCCCGCGTCGAACCCCACGTAGAATATCCCCAGGGCCAACCCCTTCCTCATCCGGAAGTAGTTGGCCACTGCCGCCATAGCCACGGGCCAGAATATCCCCTCTCCGAACCCGCTGACGAGCCGAAAGAAGAACGCCTGGTAGAAGTCGGTGGAGAGGCCGATCAGCCAGGTAAACGCCGTGAAGACCGAGACACCCAGGATGATGATCTTCCTCGTCCCGTACCTGTCAGACAGGTGGCCGGCCAGGAACACGAAGGCGAGGACCCCGACGTACTGCGCCGAGCTGAGGAGTCCCTTCTGCAGGTCGGTGAGGTCGAGAACGGTCGAAAGCGGCTTCAGCATGGAAGAAAGGACGCTCCTGTCAGCAGCGTAGGCCGCGTAGCCCACGAACATGACTGCCAGGAAAAGTGCCGACCCGGGGGCGCTCCTGGCGAGAGATGAGACCGTCTCGGCAGAAGTGCCTTCCTGCGACGCCAAGCCTGTCACCTGGCGAGGAGTGCGCGGATAAACTTGAGACCTAGGCGGGCATCTCTTTTGATGCCCAGACTCGATCTCCGTTCTCTTTCACGTGCTCGTAGCCCCGTTCCACTGCCCTGAGGTTGAGCGGGATGTAGGCCGCCTTCCGTTCCGTCAGGAAGTGCTCGAAGACCTCACGAATGGTCCCCATTTCCTTCTCCGGGGATCCCTCTGTGAGGGCCAGGTAGGCTCCGAACATCACCGAGTTCGCAACTATGACCGTGTCCTTGCCCCCTGGAGGCCCGAGTTCTTTGAGCCCTGAGGCAATTTCGGTTGCCGGGACCATAACCGACCTGATGTCGCTCCTGTCCGGTGGCTGCGCTACTAGAGAGCTGTTGATCAGCAGGGTACCTCCGGTCTTGAGCATGGGGACGAAGTCCATGGACGGGATGTTCATGACCACAAGCAGGTCCGGCTCCTCCACTATGGGCGAATCGATCAACCCGTCCGAACCGACCACGTAGCACTTCACCTTTCCTCCCCTTGTTTCGGGGCCGTAGGAAGGGGTGTAGGCCACGTGCCTTCCCTTCAGGAGGTGAAAGTAGGAGATGTAATTGGCGAGCTCAAGGACTCCCTGTCCTCCGTGTCCGGCTATGATCGCTTCAATCTTCACTTCTTCTCGACTCCGAACTTGTCCTTGAAGAGGCCGGGCGGGAACGCCTTGGCCAGCACGTCGTTTGAGTAGCGCTTTGACTCCAGAACGGACATCTTCCAGTTGATGCTGCAGGTGCTGATGAACTCAACGAACGAGAAGCCCCCCATCATCTGAACCTTCAGCGCGTTCAGCACGCTCTTCGCGCCCTCCAGGGGGCCGCGCGCGCTGTACATCTCTGTCGAGCCGATGGGGGAGACGGGCAGAAAGACCCGCTTCACATACGATGGTCCCTCCAGTCCCGCAAGCAGCTTCGACGCGTCCATTGGGGTCCCGGTGTACTTCGTGTCCCTTCCGTAGGGGGTAGTCGTGGTGACCATCCCACCGGGAGTGGTCGGGGCCATCTGACCCCCTGTCATTCCGTAGATGCCGTTGTTGACGAGGAAAACGGTAATTGGTTCCCCCCTGCTTGCCGAATACACCAGCTCCAGCAGCCCTATCGAGACTGCGTCCCCGTCCCCCTGGACCGACAGCACCAGGAGGTCCGGCCTCATACGCTTGATGCCAGACATGACCGCGGGGGCCCGTCCGTGAGGGGCCTGCACCGCATCCGTGTTGAAGTACTCGTGGGCGAAGACGCTGCATCCCACCGAGTCCACATACACTGTCTTCTCCCTCATGTCCAGTTCCTCGATCGCGTTGGCGACTAGCCTCGTGAGGATTCCATGCTCGCAGCCAGCGCAGTAGTGTGTGGGCTTCCCCGTCAGGGTCGTGAGCCTCCCAAGCTTCACCTCGAATTCAGGCGCGGCAACTTCTTGCGCGATTGTCATCTGACCGCCACCTCCACCCTTCCCACCACGTCCTTCGAAGTGGGCAGAAGCCCTCCGAGCTTATGGACCAGCTCCACGCTTGCCCGCCCTCCAACTGCCAGCTTCACGTCCTGTATCATCTGACCCATGTTCAGCTCGACGACGATGAACTTCCCGATCCCCTTCTCGGCCAACTTCCCAAGCTCCACCGCCGGAAACGGCGAGAGGGTCACGGGCCGGAAAAGGCCCGCCCTGACCCCTTTGGCCCTGAGCTCGTTGACCGCGCGCCTAGCCAACCTCGATACTATCCCGTAGGCTACGAGCACGATTTCCGCGTCATCCGTCATGTACATCTCCGACCGCTGCTCCGACCTGTCGATCTCCTCGTACTTGCTCATCAGATGTTCTGCGTGTATGTTCTGGTCCACGAATTCCAGGTGCATCGAGGCCAGGACATGTCTCTCTGCCCCCCTCGCTCCCGTCGCAGCCCAGGGCGTCTCAAACTTCTCCTGAGGTATCTTCGGGAAAACAATGTCTTCCTTCAGCTGCCCCAGGAACGCGTCGGTGAGTATTATGACTGGGTTCCTATACTTGAACGCAAGGGAGAACCCAAGCCCAGGAAACGCGGCCATCTCCTGGACCGAGTTCGGCGCGAGTACGATGTTCTTGTAGCCGCCGTGGCCCCCTCCCTTTGTCGTCTGGAAATAGTCGCTCTGCTCCGGCCCGAGGTTGCCGAGGCCGGGCCCCGCCCTGTTCACGTTCGAAACAAGGATGGGCAGTTCCATCCCGGCGGCATAGGATATCCCCTCCTGCTTGAGGCTGAAGCCGGGACCGGAGGTAGCAGTCATCACCTTGGCGCCTGTGGAAGCTGCGCCGATCACCATGTTGATAGCTTCCAGCTCGCTCGCGGCCTGGAGGAAGACCTTGAACTCTGGGTACTCCGGGCTCCTGAACTCCCTCGCCAGGGTCTCAGGCACTTCACTCGACGGCGTGATCGGGTAGGCGAAGTAGGCGTTCATGCCTGCCTTCAGTGCACCTAGCGCTAGGGCCTCGTTCCCCTTGACAAAATCCTTCTGAGTGGTCACCTCTTCAACCTCCGGATTTCAGCGACCGCGAAGTCGGGACAGACCCAGTAGCATATGCCGCAGGCTGTGCAGTCCCCCTTCTCCCCGTGGTAGTGGAACTCAGCCGGGTGGTAGCCGTTTCTGTTCAGAGAATCGGAAAGTGTGAAGTTCTTCATCGGACAGGTGACCACGCAAAGGCTGCATCCCTTGCAGACCTCTCGGTCCACCGTCACGAATGACTGTTGGACAGTCCCCATCGCCCTTTCCATATTTCGCTTCGCAGACCTTTCGCGTATTTAACACGGGTAGCAGATTCTCAGTTGTGATAATTGAAACGGGTCCCTGTACCCTAGGCTGTGGTGGACGTGGTCTTTCTCGCCATCGTAGCCTGGGCCGCTGCGAGTCTGGCTATCGGAACCCTGAAGGCCGAACAGCTCACGTAGTCCAGGCCTGCCTCGTTGAAGAATGCGATGCTCTTCGGGTCACCTCCGTGCTCTCCACAGATCCCCACCTCGAGCGTGGGCTTCGATTTCCTCCCGGCTTCCACCGCCATCCTGACGAGCCTTCCGACGCCCTGGACGTCCACCGAATCGAACGGGCTTCTGTCGAGAATCCCCATTTCGATGTACTGCGGAATGAACTTCGCCTCCACGTCGTCGCGGCTGAACCCGAAGGTGGTCTGGGTGAGGTCGTTCGTTCCGAACGAGAAGAAGTCTGAATCCTTCGCAATCTCCCCCGCAGTCAGCGCGGCCCGGGGAGTTTCGATCATGGTCCCGACCTGGTACTGCAGCATTACCCCGAGCTCCGCGAAGATCTCCGAGGCAGCCCTGTCGATCACCGACCGGAGGAACCGGAATTCACCAGCGTGGGCGACCAGGGGGACCATTATCTTGACTCTGGGCTTCTCACCCGCTCCGCGGGTCAGCTCTGCTGCAGCCGTGAGTATGGCCTTGGTCTGCATCTCGTAGATTTCCGGATACGTAACTGCCAGCCTGCACCCCCTGTGCCCCAGCATGGGATTGTGCTCCGAGAGCTGCCTTACCCGTCCGAGAACGGCCTCCATCGTCTTGATTTCCTGAGGAGGCGCGTGCTCGTTCTGCAAAGTCTGCAGCTGGACAATCAGCTCCTCAAGCGGGGGAAGGAACTCGTGCAGCGGCAAATCGAGGAGACGAACTACGACCGGCCTCCCCTGCATGGCGGAGAATATTCCCTTGAAGTCGGCTAGTTGGAAGGGGAATAGCTGGTAGAGATGCTTCCTCCGGTCCTCCGCCGTCCTGCTCATTATCATCCCGCGCACTATGGGGAGCCTGTTCGGGGCGTTGAACATCCTCTCTGTCCGGCAGAGTCCGATGCCCTCGGCGCCGAAGCCCCTGGCCCTGGCGGCCGCCTCTGGAGTGTCCGCATTGGCCCAGACGCCCAGGCGCCTGATCCGGTCGGCCATGTCCAGGAGCCTCGCAAACTCGGGCGAGATCTCCGGCTCGACGGTCCTTACCTCCCCTCTGTACACCGTCCCAGCGGTACCGTCGATGGTGATTATCTCTCCCTTGGCGACCCTCTCCCCTCCCTTGGTGATGAAAACGGTCCCATCCTGAGATATCTCGATTTCGCTGCAGCCGACTACGGCGGGCTTCCCCATGCCCCGGGCGACGACGGCCGCGTGCGAGGTCATCCCCCCTCTCACAGTCAGAACCCCCTGCGACGCGATGAGACCCTTGATGTCTTCAGGCGTAGTCTCCGGCCTGACCAGGATCACCTTTTCGTGACCACCGGAAGCCGCAGCCTCGTCGGTGTCGAACACCACCTTCCCAGAGGCAGCTCCAGGTGACGCGTTGAGTCCCTTTGCGACTGGTTTGTCGCCCGCAGTCGGGTCAAGCCTCCTGTGGAGAAGGGCGTCGAGCATCTCCGGCTCGACCCTCATCACAGCCTCTTCCTCTCCTATCAGACCTTCCTCGGCCATGTCCACCGCGACCTTCACAGCAGCCTGGGCGGTCCGCTTCCCGTTGCGCGTCTGCAGCAGGTAGAGCGTCCCGTCCTCCACCGTGAACTCGAAGTCCTGGAGGTCTTTGAAGTGTGCCTCGAGTTTGTTCGCAAGAGCAACCAGCTGCCCCCGGAGGGCCGGCTCAACCTTCTCGACGTTCAGGGGAGTCCTCACTCCTGCGACCACGTCTTCGCCCTGGGAGTTCGGAAGATATTCTCCGTAGAGCACCTTTTCTCCCGTGGAAGGGTTGCGAGTGAAACCGACCCCGGACCCGGAGTTCGGCCCCATGTTCCCGAAGACCATTGTCTGCACATTGACCGCTGTGCCGATGTCGTCTCCAATCCCGTAGTACTTCCTATACTCCTTGGCTCTGGCGTTGTTCCAAGACCTGAAGACCGCCTCGACCGCCATCTGCAGCTGAACGTGGGGGTCCTGGGGGAATTCCGACCCCGTCTCCTCCACGACTATCTCCTTGAACCTGGTGACCAAACTCCTCAGCTCCTCCGGAGGAAGGTCGATGTCCATCTTGACTCCAGCCTTCTTCTTCCGCGCCTCGAGTTCGCTCTCGAACTTCTCCGCCTTTGCCCCGAGGGCGACCTTCCCAAACATCTGGACCAGCCTGCGGTAGGAGTCGTAGACGAAACGCTCGTTGCGAGTATCCCTCGCTAGCCACTCAGCAGTCTTGTCAGAGAGCCCTAGGTTCAGGATCGTGTCCATCATCCCGGGCATCGAATAGGGAGCCCCGGACCGCACCGAGAAGAGCAGCGGCTCGTGGTCCCTACCGAATTTCTTTCCCGTCTTGACCTCCACTTCCTCCACTTTTTCCCTCACTTCATCGAAGAGGCCAAGTGGGACCTTCCCCCCAGCTGAGTAGTAATCCTTGCAAACGTCGGTCGTGATGGTGAACCCGGGAGGCACTGGGAGCCCCATGGAAGTCATCTCAACGAGGCCGAATCCTTTGCCCCCGAGAAGAAACTTGTCCGCGCCCTTTGCTTCCTCGAATAGGACGACCCGTTTCATAGGCTGTAGCAAGGCTCACAATCGGGGCGTATATTTGTAATATTCCCTTTGAATCGAATATGGGATTGTCTATCCTACCGACCGACACCCTTCGGGCTAACTGGAAGCTGGTCCCGGCGCTTGAGAGGGCCGAAGGAGCGGCCTTGTTCCAGCTAGGTTCTCAGGAGGCCTTGAGTGAGGCAGACCCGAACTTGTCCCTGGTGAGCCTGAACACCTGCCACTCTCTTAGGTGACGCGCGCCCAGACCTTCATAGAAGACGATTGCCTTCGTATTCCAACCCAGCACCGACCACTCCATCCTCCCGCACTCCGTCTTGATTGCTTCTTCCGCACACCGCCTGAAGAGTGCGAGACCTATCCCGTGCTTCCTGTAGGCCTCGAGGACGAACAGGTCTTCAATGTACAGCGTTGGCCTCGCCAGGAACGACGAATAGGTGTAGAAGTACAGTGCGTAGCCAACGTGCACCCCGTGCGTCTGGGCCATCAGCAAGTTCACCCTCTTGTTGACGAAGATGTCCTTGATGATTCGTTTCTTGCCTTCCTGCGTGGGAGGTTCTAGGTGCTCAAAATCGGCCAATGCACCAAGCAGTCGGAGGAAAGGACCCGTGTCCGCTCTGGTGCCCCTCCGGACCACTACGTCATCCATCTACGGCGTTCGTCCAATCGGCCTTGATAAATCGGTTCGCAATCGTCGGAGGTTAGGTGAGAGAACAAGAAAGTCCGGCGAGACCTGCGGTTACCGGTGCTGCCACAGGTCTCGCATCATCTGGTCGAGCTGCTCCTTGGTTATCTCCCCCTTCGCATATCTTTCCCGAAGGATCTCTTCAGCCCCGCTGTATTGATACCAGTAGCCTCTCCTCCCACCCCAGCCCCATGGCCAGAAGAACAGCCTGCCAAGGGCGAAGATGACGAAGAAGAAGAACAGGAACCCGAATGGGAAGAAGAACGGGAAGAAGAACCAGCCGCCATAGGCTCCGTTGTAGGCCATCACGCTAGGATACCAGTAGAGCCTCGCCAGCCCAGCGACCGCAATAATTGCGGCGACAAGTACAATCAGGCCCCCTATTACCCAGACAACGGCCCTCCGCCTGTGGAGCATCTCATTGTTGTATGGATTCACTTTGTTTTCGCCTCTTGGTGACCTCCCTCAGGTTCTCCTCTTAAGCATATCGGAAAACCGATAATCGGAAAAGCGATAGTCTCTTATATCCGACGACGAGGTTCGGATCGATATGTGGCCCTTCCGATTCGGACCCCACAGGAAACGAGGGCTCAGAATGATGGTTCTCACGATCCTTCGCACCTCTCCGAAGAACGGAGTGGAAATAATGGACGGAATCGAATCCATGACCCGAGGGTGGTGGCGTCCCTCCCCGGGCTCAATATACCCGCTCCTCAAACAACTCGATGAGGACGGGCTCGTCAAGGCGAAGGACGACGGAAGGTACCAGCTGACGGCAAAGGCCAGCGAGGGCCTCGAAACATCCTTCGGCCCAAGGTTCAGGAGACCTCAAACGGTCGACGACATGATGAACGAGATGAGCGGTTTCGTATCATACGCCGAAGACCTCAGCAAGTCTAGAAGCTCCGATCTCCGGCCTCACCTGGCGAAGCTGAGGGCCCTTTCAAGACGTCTTGCAGACATCGCGGGGGAAGGCGAATCCGAGAGCCCATCGTAACCAGGCGGCACCACCGTCTATCGAATCAAAGTCAACTCACCTGCCGACGCTGTCGGTTCATGGCACCCGCTCTTCGCGATCCTAGTCCGTGTGGATGGAAAAGATATTACGTCCTTCCAGGCGGGCCGGGTTCAGATGGGCCTCAAGGAATGGATCATACCTCAGGACAAGGCCTTCTTCGACGTTCTTGAAGAGGAATCTGCAAACGTCCTCCTGGGGGCGACAAAGCTCGAAGCCGCGATCACCTCCTTTGACAACATGGACGAGCGCAGGAATGAATTCAAAGGAATCGAGCACGCTGGGGACAACATCGTCCATGACGTCTACGAAAGGGTAAACCGGAGCTTCATCACTCCCATCGACCAGGACGACCTCACGAAGCTCGCTTCCCTCTACGATGACGTCCTCGACTACATGTACTCGGTGATGAACAGAATCGTTCTCTTCGAGATCACGGGCCCGACGGAGTCAATGATCAGGTTCGCCGGCATAGTCCGGGCTTCGGTCGAACAAATGCATCAGGCCTTCCTGTCCATGAGAAAGCTGGACAAGAAGGAAATCGACAAGAGGCTGATCGAAGTTGACAGGCTTGAAAACGAGGCGGACGTCCTTCTCAACGAGTCCGTTGCGACCCTTTTCAAAAGCCAGGACGTGATAGTCATCCTGAAGCTCAAGGAGATCTACGAGCACCTGGAGACTGTGACAGACCGATGCGAAGACGTAAGCTTCGTCCTCAGAGACGTCCTAATCAAGCACACCTAGGGTGGGCCTAATGGACCTTCAGGCAGTCTACATACTGGGCATAATCGTCGTGGCATACAGCTTCGACTTCGTCAACGGCTTCCATGACGCCGCAAATTCTGTCTCCACGGTCATTTCGACCAAGGTGCTCCCGCCCTTCGCCGCTGTGTCGATGGCAGCCTTCTTCAACTTCGTAGCTTTTGGTCTGTTCGGCGTCGCAGTAGCCACCACGGTGGGGAAAGGAATAATCAATCCGTCCGTCGTTACTCCTGATCTGATCCTGGCCGCCCTTGTGGGTGGAATCACCTGGGACCTAATCACCTGGTATCTGGGCCTTCCTTCCAGTTCGTCCCACGCCCTCATTGGTGGGTTGGTTGGCGCGGCCATAACAAGAGCCGGGATAGGGTCCCTCGCCTGGGCCGGGCTCGATAAGACGCTCACTTTCATGGTCTTGTCCCCGATCATCGGTTTCGCCGCGGCCTTCGTGCTAATGATTGTCTTGATCAGGTCCTTCTTCACCATCCCACTTCACGTAGTCAACCGGTACTTCAGGCGGTTCCAACTCGTTTCTTCCGCTCTGGTCAGCCTTAGCCACGGCACCAACGACGCACAGAAGACGATGGGTGTGGTCACAGCTCTTCTTGTCTCGGTTAACTGGATTCCCTCCTTCGCAGTCCCCCTCTGGGTGGCAGTCTTGGCCGCATCATCCATAGCCCTGGGAACGCTCTTCGGAGGCTGGAGGATTGTAAGGACCCTTGGGTTTAGGATGACCAAACTCGACCCGGTCCACGGCTTCTCCATCGAAACGGCGTCTGCAGCGACGATAATCGGCTCCTCCTTCTTTGGAATCCCGGTGAGCACCACTCACGTCGTGAGCGGAAGTGTGATGGGCTCGGGCGCGACCATGGGGGCGTCGACTGTCAAGTGGGGCGTCGCGCGGAGAATCGTCTGGGCGTGGATCATTACAATACCTGTGGCGGCCATCATAGCTGCCGGAACCTACCTCCTTATCGTCTCGGTCTAGTCTCCCCCAAACCAAAATAGTGGGAGGAATCGCCCCATGGCACTCGTCGTTGGAACTAAAGCGAGAGCTGTCCTACTTTGACCTGATGAACATCGTAATCGGTGCCATCGTCGGGAGCGACATCTACATCGTCCCGGGTCTCGTCGCGGGCCTGATAGGCCCCTTCTCCCTGGTTGTCTGGATAATCGGCGGGGCAATTTCGATGGTGCTGGTTCTGGTTTTCGGATACTGTGCATACTACGTTCCAAACGTCGGTGGGTCGTTCGCCTACGTCTCAGAAGCATTCGACGACTTCTACGGGTTCATAGCAGGATGGAGCATGACCATTGCTGAGATAATCGCGCTACCCGTCTTCGCGATAGTGTTCACGAACTACCTCCAGTACTTCGTCCCATTGAACTTCGGAGCACAACTGATTGTGAGAGTCGTCTTCATACTAGCGATCACCGCGATCAACATCTTCGGGGTCAAAGCCGCTGGTCGACTTAATGATGTCCTGACGATTGCGAAGCTAACCCCCCTCCTCCTCATCATCCTCCTGGGCGTGGGCTTGATGGTAGTCAAGCCCGGCTTGCTTGGGAATTATTCCCCCCTCGCGCCCCTCGGTTTGAATAACTTCAGCACCGTACTGGTATTGATCTTCTGGGCGTACGCAGGGTTCGAACTGGGGAGCCTTCCTGCCAGTGAAGTCGTAAACCCAAAGAAGAATATTCCAAAGGCGCTGATCACCGGCATGGCCATCGTGATATTCTTCTATGTGATGACCAACTTCGCAGTCTCCGGGGTAATCAACTGGGCCGAGCTTGCGACAAGCCCAATACCACTGGTGTTGGTCAGCACAACGCTCCTGGGCACGGCGGGGGCCATAATCACCAGCGTGGGCGCCCTCGCGTCGGTCTCAGGCACGGACGAGACCGAAGTCCTGGGCACCGCCCGTCTGATATACGCCATGTCGGCCGAAGGGTTGCTACCCAAAGGGCTCCAGAAGGTTCATCCTCGTTTCAAGACGCCCTACGTCGCCGTAATCCTCGAGGCTGTGGTCGCAATGGTCCTTATGCCCTTCTCCGGCATTTCCGCGCTCATCTCGTTCGCGGTCTTCAATCTCGGAGTGTGCTATCTGCTCGTTTGTCTTTCTCTCCTCGTTCTGAAGAAACCTGGGGAACACGGTCTTCACGGTCAAACAGTGCTTCCATGGCTTGGGGTGGGGGTCAGCGCTTACCTGTTGTACTCTACGTCACTCTTCGACAAGGTCGTTGGGTCGCTATTCGTTCTGCTGGGTATTCCGATCTACCTCTACTTCTCCAAGAAGACGGACATCCACGAACTCAAGCACGAGTTCACGTCAGAAGAGGCCGTTTTCTCAAGAAACCTGAGGAGGGACAACAAATTCCTTGGAGATTTCATCGTTCTCATCTGGAGAATCTACAGGAAGTTCAGGCCTAGGAATTCACCTCCGAGCTAGGGGAACCTAAACTCGAGGCGAAGGGTGACGGGGACAAAGACAGGGGACAGCCGACCCTCTTGGAAGACCGACTGCTCGTAGTCGCTGCAATACTATAAACGAGCCTAGATTCGGTTCCTAAACGTGGGAGCTGAGCGGGTGAACAGAACTGGAACCTGACCTCCAGGCGGGTATGAAGCAGGCGATGCGTGTCTTCCCACAGGGCGTCACGGTCGTCACCGCGCAGGACACTGACGGCCCCAAGGGGATCACCGTGAGCTCCTTCACGAGCGTTTCGCTCGAACCCCCTCTCGTCCTCGTTTCCATCGCGAAGAGTTCCCAACTCCACGACCTGTTCATCGCGGCCAAGGCCTTCGCAGTGAATTTCCTCGCCGACGACCAGAGGTCTGTTTCGGACAAGTTCGCAGGCAGGACCGAGGCACGCGACAGGTTTGACGGACTGAAATTCATCCAAGGGGTCACGCGGTCGCCCATCATCGACGGAGCCCGGGCAGTGATCGAGTGCAAGGCCTGGAAGGTCTACCAGGGGGGCGACCATTCGCTGATAGTAGGTGAGGTGGTCTCCGCCAAGGCCCTGAACGGAAAGAAGCCCCTTGTCTACTATGTCCAGCAATACACCACGACAGAGACGCCCGAGCACCCGGCTCCGCCCTCGGACATCATCTGGTAGCTCCTAGTGCGCCGAGAGAAGGTAGTCCGGCCGGTCCTGGATCTTGGGACTGGAGACCTGCAAGAGCTTCCCGGTCTTCGGTGACTTCACGAGCATCGCTTCATTGAACCAGCTCTCCGGCGTCTTCGCTCCCCAGAACGTCTGCCTCTGTGGGTCGTTTAGCTTCCACCTGATCGGCTTCCAATCAGGGTCCGCGCTGAGGTAATCCCCAGTGTAAAGCTCGAGCCTGTTCCCGTCTGGGTCTCTGAGGTACAGGAAGAAGGCGTTCGAGACTCCGTGCCTTCCGGGTCCCCGCTCCATGCTCTCAAGGTATCCCGTCGACGCAAGGAGGTCGGCGCAGTCCATGATCGACATCCTGTCAGCCACGGTGAAGCCCGCATGGTGGACCCTAGGCCCCTTCCCCGTGGTGAGGGCGAGGTCGTGGCATGTGTGCTTCCGCCTCAGCCAGGCCGCCCACATCGAAGGTTTCGGACCCTCGGTCTCCGTGATCTCCGTGCAACCGAAGCCCAAGGATTTCACATACCAATCGAAGGCGGAGGCCGCGCTGGGGAGCATGATGTTGAAGTGGTCCAGCCGCATCACCTTCGCTCCCCTGTACCTGTCGTACTTCTGCAGCATCCATTCTTCATGCTTCATCCTCGAATAGAACTCCACCGGGAATCCGAATTGGTCCTCGACCACAAGCGCCCTTCCCTGCCCCCTTTCCTCGCCCTCCTTCACCCACTTAGTGAACGCTCCCTTCCTCGCGTAGGCCCGCTCCAGCGCTTCTAGCTCTCCATCTTCGGCGACCTTGAATGCTAGATGTCCGACGCCAGGGGAAGGGGACTTCGTGAGCAATAGGCAGTGATGCTGCCTGTCCTCGAGGCCTCGGAGGTAAGCGTGGGACGCGTCCCTCTCGGTGACGACGAAACCAAGGGTGTCGACGTAGAAGCGGGTTGCCTCTTTCAGGTCTGTTACGAGGAATTCGATATGCCCTGCCTTGACGATATTGAAGCCTGCTTCCACGAAGTTTCTACTCCTATTGTTCCCTCTTCAGGAAGCCTCTGACCCGTTCCTTGTAGGGTTCCTTGTTGTACCAGTTGTAATATGCGCTCGCCATCCTCACGGGGTCGCCAAAGAAGAACCTCTCGTACAGCTCCTGCCGCCCTCCAAACGAGCTCCCGACCGCGTCCCAGGCGAGCTTGAACAGCCGTATTCTATCTTGGGCGCCAGCCAGCTTGGCCTGATAGTACCTGTCGACATCCGGCCGTGCGCCGCCCCGCAGTACTTCCTCCGGCGGTATCGCCATCAGCCCGCTCGCGCCAATCTGTTTTATCACGACGGCGAGGTTGGGCGCCACCCTGGGCCAAAGGTTCCTTGCCGAGTTGATGGGCACGTAGTCCGGAGTTAGCAGACCCCAGCGGTTCTGCTTCGCATTCACCTCGCTCGAGGCCAGGAAAGCCTTCATCGATTCCACTGTTAGAAGGATGTCCGTGATCTTCTCCTGAACGTGGGGGAACTGGTCTGCCCCGATGGTCTCAGCCACTATCGTAGCGAGCCCTGCGATGAATTCCGCCTTCGCTATCTCCCTGACGGTCGCCTGATGCGCCATGAACACAATCGCGTCCGTCGCCTCGCTCACCCTGTTCGCCCTCTCTGGGTCCTCAAGGATGAAGACCCTCTCCCAGGGGACGAGCACATCCTCGAATACGACCACCGCGTCCTGTTCGTCGAATCGGGAGGCCAGCGGATGGTCGTAGGTCGAGGTGGCCGCGAAGGACTCGCGGCAAATGAACTTCAGGCCCTTTGCGCTCACAGGCAGTGCGAACGCAATAGAGTAGGGCATGTCGTCCTGACCAGAGCGAACCACCGTCGACGGGAAGACCATTATCTCGTCTGCAATCGGAAGGGTCGCAAGCATCCTCGCCCCCCTTACGATCACCCCTTCGGAGTTCTTCTCGAGAACCCTGGCAGCGGTGAAAGGGTCCGCCTGTTTCGACGGGCCCACCCCCCTGTTCGTCTGGGGATTGATCAGTGTGTGAGTAAGAAGCAGGTCATTTTCTCTGATGTATTCATAGTACTTCGTGACGTTCCCTGCAAAATCGTGTCCCTCTCTTCCGAAGAATTCCGCAGCCGCTGCCATGGCCATTACTGAGCTGTTCAGATAGTCGGGCGTCCGCCCAAGCACCCCTCCTGAATAATCGGCCCAGGTCTTCATCATCTTCGTCCTCTTCGCCAGGTCCTCCCTTGTTTTCGGCTGTAGGAAGCTCGCGCCAAACCTCTCTCCCGTTGATGGAGAAGGGTAGGTCATCGTCTCCTCGAGGCCCTCCTTGCTCTGCATGTCGTAGAGCTCGGCTATCGACTTCGCTATGCTGCTGAACGCCCTGTGCTTCGAGACGCTTCCTGTGATCCTCTCTTCTCCGTACCACAATTCACGAGGCGTATCATCCAGCCTTGACAGGAACTGGCTTCCGGTCCGGGCTCCCATCTAGGCCGCTCCCCAGTATCTCACGCTGGAGCCGACTTCTCGTCCTACTCTACTTTAGCTTTGTGCGGACTCAAGGTACACGCCTAGCTCTCGATGCGCACTGGGTTCACGAGTTCGCCGATTCCCTCGACCTCCAGCCTCAAGGTCCCTTCTCTTTGGGGGAGCAGGAATTCCGTGGGGTCCAATCCTCCCAGCGCCTCCGGGGTCCAACCCACACTGCCGCACGAAATGACGTCTCCTGGCTCGAGGGTAAGGAAGCCAGAAACGTAGGACGCTATGTCCGCGGGGGTGAAAATGTACTCTGCCGTGCTCCCATCCTGAACCAGCATGTCGTCGAACTTTGTCGTCATCCTCAGCCTCCTCGTGTCCTTGAGTTCGTCGGCCGTCACAATCCAGGGTCCGATGGGACAGAATGTGTCATGGTTCTTTGAGCGGAAGAGCGGGCCCCTTAGTGTCTTCTTCTCTATCCTCCCTGTCCTCTGATCCCTTCTGTAGGCTTCGTACGCGTCCTCCCGGGAGTCGCTCGGAGCAGTGACGTCGTTCAGCACAGTGAAACCCATGATTGCCTTTCCGGCCTGTAGCGAGGTGGCTTTGGCGATTCTCGCCCCGACGACAGCGGCGAGCTCTACCTCCGGCCTGACTCCCGACTTCGGCGCAAGTATGGCTTCCCCCGGCCCTATCACGGTGCTCGGCGCTTTCATGTCGAGCCTCGGCCTGCCGAGCCTGACGTCCCGGCCTCCCAGCATACCTTCGGTGTTCACTATGGTCGTGATGATCTTCCCGGGTCTAGGGAGCGGCGCACTCAGCAATACCTCTTCGATATCATGTCCACTCCCAATAGGACTTACCTCTCCCGCAGATCGGATGGCGTCCCAAACTGTCAAGGCCCCGTTGACCTCGAAGACTCGTCCACCCTGGAGCAGTCCTGGGCGAGTTGCGTTTCCTGGCTCTCCTCTTAGGCTGAAGGAACAGAGCTTCATCCTACGCTCCTGAGCCCAGCAAGGCTTTTTCTACCTTTGGCAGGGTCGGCGAGACCATTGCTCGACCACCCGCTTCAGCCTGGCGACACCTCCGCCATAGAGAAGGGTCCCTGGCACTACGGAGCTGACTACATTACCGTCTACTTCAAGGGAGAACCCGGAAGCCTGGCTCGCCTCGTGCCCGCTCCTTTCGCGGTCGGGGACGGCCAGTGCATGGCCTATGTCTGCGAAATCATCTCAGTGAGCGACTCGGGTGTCGGCATGGTCGCGTCAGCTCCCGAAAGGACGCTCTATCAGGAGGCCGCGATTGGAGTCAAGTGTGCCTACAAAGGCAAGCAGGGAGTCTTCTTCCCTGTAATGTGGGTCACCACCGAATGGTCCCTCCTCAGGGGCCTGGTCAACGGCTACCAGAAACGCCTGGCCGACATGATTGCCCTCACGAGGCTCCATCCCCTGAACCCGGGACTGAAGCCTCTCGGTCCTGGCACAGCTTTCTCCGGTTTCTGCGTCAAAGGAGGTCTGACGACCCTGGCCGTCAGGGTGACGGTGGGGAAAGAGGGGTCCGCTTCCGACCTGCCCAGCTTCGGGGCAACCTTCGGAATGCGGGTCTTCCCTCAGACCGACGGGAGCCAGGGTCACGTCAAAGAGCCGGTCGAGATCTCGAAGTCCAATTCACGGATTTCGGATGTCTGGCTCGGGGAGGGGACCCTCGATACAACCCTTGATGTGGGGCGAGTCGAAGTCCAGAGAGGCGCCGTCTACCGGTCGGGCTTCACGATATCCGGTTCGAGAGTCCTCGGCGCATAGCATTCTTATATCAACTCGAGAGTCGATTTCGCAAGTTTGCAAACGAAGTACGAAGCAAAGACCTACTCGAACTTCATTGGGGGAAAGTGGGTCGAATCCATTGGGGGGACGATTGAGAGCAAGAACCCTGCCACCGGAGACACTGTCGCCAGGGCCTCGAGGTCCACCCCCGACGACGTCGGTCAGGCAGTCGAAGAGGCACGAAGAGCCTTCGACTCCGGAGTCTGGACCTCCAAGAGGCCCACTGAGAGGTCCAAGGTCCTGCGCGAGATGTCTGAGCTGATCAGAAAGGAGCTCGACAGCCTGTCGCTTCTACTCACTCTCGAAAACGGGAAGCCCCTGGCCGACGCGAAGGGGGAGCTGGCCAACGCAGCGAACGTGCTAGAGTACTATTCCACCGCAGCTCGGCACATCGTGGGCAAGGTCCCTCGCTACAGCGGCACCGACGTCAGCATCGTGGTCCAGGAGCCCATCGGCGTCTGCGCCCTGATCGTGCCTTGGAACTCTCCGATCTCGCTCCTCTCATGGAAGCTGGGTCCTGCCCTCGCCGCCGGTTGCACCGTCGTCATCAAGCCTTCGGGGAACACCCCCGGCATTTCGATGGAGTTCGTCCGGCTCCTCAGCACCCTCGAGGGGGTCCCGCCTGGGGTCGTCAACGCGGTCACAGGGCCTGGTGACCCGGTCGGATCCGAACTGGTCAGGAGCCCCAAGGTCGACAAGGTATCTTTCACCGGCTCCACAGAGACCGGGAGGAAGATCATGGAAATGGCCTCCTCCAACCTGAAGAAGGTGAACCTCGAGTGCGGGGGCAAGTCGACGGACATCATCTTCGACGACGCGAACCTTGAATCGGCGCTCCCCGGCGCTGTGTGGTCTATCTTTAGGAGCGCGGGCCAGTCCTGCAACGCCGGCTCCAGACTTCTGGTCCAGGACACGATCTACGATTCGTTCATGCGCAAGTACAGACAGGCTGCCGCCTCAATCCGTGTCGGGAACGGGCTCGACGCGAAGACCGAGATGGGACCCATCATTTCCGAGCAACAGCTCGACCGGGTGCTGGGCTACGTGAAGTCAGGACAAGAGGAGGGAGCGCGCCTGTCGGGGGGCGGGAACAGACTCGTCGACGGTGACTACTCGAAGGGGTTCTTCGTCCAGCCCACGATCTTCGAGGGGGTCGAGCGGAAGATGAGGATCTTCCAGGAGGAGATCTTCGGGCCCGTCCTCTGCGTACTCCCGTTCCACGACGAAGAAGAAGCCATAGAGATCTCCAACGACTCGAAGTTCGGTCTCGCAGGGGACTTATGGTCTCGTAGCCTCCCGAGGATAATGAAGGTCTCTCAGGGGATCAGGACGGGGACAATTTGGGTGAACCGTCACCTCAACCCAGGTCCCGAGGTACCCTTCGGGGGCTACAAGCAGAGCGGGCTGGGAAGGGAGACGGGGATGGAGGGACTGGCCGAGTTCCTGCAGACCAAGCACATCAGCCTTCAGCTCACCGACTCTTCCGAGCGAGTCAGAAGATAACCGTCCTAGGCTGACTCTGAAGAAATCTTGACGCCCCGCCGTCCGAGCTCGGAGATCAGTTTCTCGACCCTTTTCCCGACGACAGCATTCTCCGGGGGTATGGTGCCCCTGCCCGAGATCTCTCCCGAACCCACCATCTGGGTAACTATGGACGCGGTGTACCCCGTGCTCTTCCCCATGGACGTCACTCCGTACTCGTCGTCGTAGCGGTCCAGCATGTCATAGACGAACTCCTTCTTCCCAGACTTCGCCACCACTCTCATCACCGTCAGGTCGTGGGGGTCGCCCTCGCCCAGCTTCTTGGCGAGCACTTCCCAGGACATCTCCAGCGGGGAGACTTCCGCTCGGCCAATCTTCACCTTCTCCCTCGAGAAGAATCCGGATTCCATGAGCAGGTTCATCTTCTCGGCGTGCCCCGGCCACCTCAGGGTCTTCTCATCGAGCACCCTCATCCCCTTCATGGAGTACACAAGGCTCGCCAACCCGTCTGTGCAGAACGCCTCGAGGGTGCCAATGGGGGCCGGGAACTCCACCGTCTCGACCGTCGAGAACGGCCTCACCTTGACCAGCTTGCCGTTCCTGAACACCCTAGCGTCCTCAATGTACTCCCGGAGGAGACCCACGACCGAAAAGACGAGCTTGTAGCCGAAAGGCGGCTGCGGATTCCGAGGAAGCCCACCTACGAGGATGTGGCCCTCGTCTCCTCCGCCCAGCTTCTCCAGTGCGCTGGCCAAGAGAATCCCCCCAAGCCCCGGCGCGACGCCGCACCCGGGTATGAGCAGGGCCCCGCTCCTCCTCGCCGCCGCATCTAGCTCCATCTGCTCGTCCTCGAACGCGATGTTGACCATCTTGGTCCCCGCTGCGACGGCAGCAGTGTCCGACGCATGGACCACTCCATGGGGGAGGGCCGACGCAGCCACATCGAATCCCTTCAGGAAGTCCACAGTCTTAGCCATATCATGTATGTCCAGCACTTCGACGGCGAGCTTCCTCCCTGGAGCGCGTTTCTTCAGCGCATCCAGCCTCTCTCTGTTCACATCGGCGACCACAACGCTGTCCACGCCTTCGGACCTAGCCAGGTCCCATCCAATCACAGACCCCATCAATCCCGCGCCCACGACCGCAACTTTCATGGTACCGCCGCCCAGGGGACTTCGGTTTAAGAGTTGGGCCCTCGGATTTCTTAAGTAGAGGAAATCCCTCCACAGGAGTCATGGGCCTTCGGGAATCCCTGGATGAGCGAGTTTCAGTCTACATGAGCACCGATTTCGTTCAAGTGAGGGTCGACGCATCCGTCACCGACGCCTCCAGAGTTATGCAGAAGTCAGGGGCCACCGAGGCTGTCGTCATGAGGGGGGACACTCCCGTCGGGATGGTCACGGAGCGCGACATCCTCTACAAGGTCGTGGCATTGGGTCGCGACCCATCGTCTGTCACAATGAGTGCGATCATGAGCTCTCCGATCAAGACTATAGACGAGGAGGCAAAGGTCGGGGAGGCGATAGCAAAGATGTCAAAGCTGGGAGTACGGAGGCTTGGCGTCACTCGGAATGAGGTGCTCGTGGGACTGGTGACGCAAAAGGCGATGGTCTCTGGCGGCCTCCAACAGAGCATTGCTCTCCCGGAGCTCGCATTGCCAGGCCAGCTCGCCTGTCCATACTGCGGGGAGCTGGTGAAGGACAAGGAGGAACTCTCAAAACACATCGACCACTCTCACGTGGGGCCCGGGCTTCTCGAAGGCAACCTTAGCAAGTGGTAGGTCAGGAAGCGGCGAATAGCTCCATCGTCTCAGCCACCCAGTTGATCCCTTTCTGAAGTAGGTCGAGCCTCAGGTTCTCGTTGGGCGCGTGGATCCCTCCATCCATGGCGGACACCCCTATGTCAACCGACGGCATCTTGTATCTCCGGGTGAAAATGTACAGGGGTCCTGTCCCCGGGGAAGAGAGCTCGACCACTGGCTTCTTCCCGTAAACCTTCTCCGCGGCCGTGATCGCAGCCTGGGCAAACGGGTCCCTGAACGATGTCCTCGCTGCGGGTTCCATGCTCTCGAGTTCGTACTTCACGTCGGAGAACCCGTTGTCGTCTAGGTACTTCCTGAGCTTCTTCAAGAGTTCGGCGGGGTCCTGGTCGGGGACGAGGCGGAAGTCCATTTTCGCGTGGATCTCCTTCGGGAGGACGGTCTTCGAACCCGGCCCCTGGTATCCTGCCCATATCCCGGCGATGTTCCCCGTCGGCCTTTGGACGAGCGCCTTCTTCGCCTGGTCGCCTGTCATGTTCCCAAGAAACTTCTCAGCCCCGTAGTTCTTCCTGAAAGCCTCGGTGTCGAAGGGCATTTCCTTCAGGACAGTCAGCTCCTCGTCCGATATGGTCTCCACTCCGTCGTACCAGCCGGGGACCAGAATCCTTTCGTTTTCGTCCTTCAGAATGTTCAACAGCCTAACCAGTCTCCAGGGGGCACTTGGCAGGGCCGCGGCGTAGCTGCTGTGGGCGTCCTGCGAAAGGGATTGCACGATGAACTCCAGATAGATCATCCCTTTCACACCTAGGCTCACCATCGGCCTCCCCTCCAGGTCCACGGTCCCGTACTCCCAGACCACGGCGTCCGCCTTGAACAGGTCGCTGTTCCTGTTGACATACTCTTCTAGGTGCACGCTCCCAGTCTCCTCCTCTCCCTCGAAGCAGAACTTCACGCTACACGGGAGCTCCCCTCCGGTCTTCAGGAATGACTCGACTACCTTGAGCCTCGACACTAGCTCCCCTTTGTCGTCAGAGACTCCCCGGCCGTATATCCTGCCGTCTCGGATCTCAGGCTTGAACGGCGGCGACTTCCAGAGCTCCAGAGGCTCCTCCGGCTGGACGTCGTAGTGATTGTAGAACAGCATGGTCTTGCTGGAGCGGTTCGATCTGATCTCCCCGTAGACGAGCGGGGCTGTTCCCTCCAACCTGAGGACCTTGGTGGTGGCGCCTATCTCCTTCAGCATCTTCTCGACCATCACGGCGCATTCCTCGATGCCTTCCTTCCGGGCCGATACACTGGGCTGAGAAGCGAGCCTGATTATCTGGTCGGCAAACCTGCCCGTGTTGTCCTTGACATATTGGTCGAACTTCTTGTCTACCATCGCTGCGACAACGCCTTCCCTCAGGCCGTCCTCCACCCAAGATAAAAGCTAGCATGGGGCCTTCGGCCTGAATCGGTCACTGTTCGGCCGACTAGGGCGACTAGGCGACAGGGGATTGCCTGGAGCTTTCTGCGGACCTCATCGGGATTGCGAAGTTCCTTAGGGCACCGAAGATTCCTCCTCCGATTGCGCAAGCTGCCACGCCGTAGGGTCCGAAGAGCAATCCGACGACTGCCCCGGTCCCGGTCCCGTAGGCATATCCGTGCATTACGTCGCGCTTTCGATTCTCGAGCACCACCAATCCAGTCAGGGTGTAGTTCGCCGCATAAAGCGCCACGTACACCAGGGTGAACGCTCTGACTACCTCCAGGTCCAGGTACCAGAGGTAGCCGGTGAAGACATTCCCCACGGTCAGAATCAGCAGGAACTCCATCCCGATGCGACTTCTGCCCATCCCCGTCCTCCAAAGGGCGATAACCAAGACGAGAGGGAACCAGACCACACCAAATGCCCAGTACGGAACTCCGAAGAATGAAGCGTAGGGAGTGAAGCTGACCGTGTTGTAATTGGTGGTGAAGGCCCCCTCCGACCAAGCGTGGTAGAACGATCCTATGACCCCAAGGACAGAAACGAGAACGAAGCCCTTGGCGGCGTTACTCAATGATCGAAACCCCTCGGGTATGACTTGGCGTCGGGAACCCTTTGCAACAACCCTTCGAGCCATGCTTTGCCCCTTAAACTGAAGACACGATTCTCAGTTTCGAAAACGAGTTCGAACCCAGTTCAAGACGGCACCTGAGGCGACAACGGACGGTTTCCTCCGCCCGCGGTTCGGCCAAGAACAGCCGCACAAGGTCTACCAGCGAACTGTTCTCCCGAGGTCCTTTGTCAAGAAAAAAGGTGGAACTCGCCCCTCTTGAGGCGAGTCTCGTAAATCAGCCTGTGACTGACACTGTACCGATCATCCCGGGATGGATGCCGCAGTAGTACGCGAAGGTGCCGGGTGTGCTGAACGTGTAGCTGAAGCTCTGCATTTGGTTCAGCTCATGCGAGTCGAAGAGGCCAGTCTGAGCTCCCTCCGCCCCCGAAGTCACCGTGTGTTGGACGAAGTCCATATTCACCCAGGTCACCGTGGTGCCAGTGGCTATGCTGATGTTGGCCGGATAGAAGGAGTGCCCAACCATGACGACGTATGCGCTAGCTCCTCCGTGGCTACCCCCCCAGGTCTGGTTCCAGAAACCGACCATGTGCTGAGTCATCCAAGTGGTCATGCTTCCGAACCCTGCCATCATTCCGTTCGCATAGGATGCTGCGCCCATCATCCCTCCCATGGAGGGTACTCCGGTCGTCCCGCCCGGGTAGGACCTCCCCATCATTCCACCGTTGGATCCTCCTCCTATCATTCCTCCGACGGTTCCAGTCTGACGGTATTGGTGTGCTGCCGTCGCACTGTAGGCAACGCCTAGAGAGAGGAAGAGCGCAGCCGCTGCAGCCAGTCCCAACAGGATTTTTTCGGTTTTGTTCATTTTCTTGTCGACCTCGGCCCAGCATAGGCGGCCTAGGGTTATGGTGGTTCGCTGAAACGAAACACTGAAACGGTTTCACTCCACGTTTCGGTGCATTTGTTTGGGATTCTTTCAGAAATATGTCCTAATTCTCGGGAAAAATCAACTATGTGGTTTGGGCCGCAGGAAGTCGCGCAATCCACGGAGCCAGGGAGATCGCGTTGGTATTCCCGCTCGGGGTTGCTGTCACGACACCTCTTTCGACCAACCTGGAGATTATCCGATGGGTCTCCAGCCGACTTAGGCCCGATTCCTTTACGATGAACTTCTGAAGATAGCTACCTTTGTGCGCCGCCAGGACCTCAAGCACCTTTCTTTCCTCAGGCTTTGACGTCCGGATCACGACTGCCCAGTCCTCTGGTGCCCTCGCCGCGGACGGACCTTCGGTCCCGTCAGTTGATCGAGTGGCCACCGTCCGGATCTCGGGCACCGCCAGGTAGTACGCCAGTCCCCCTACCGAGACTGCGATTAACACGACGAGAACCAGCAGGCCGCCCCAAACGTACCCCGGCATGGGCGCCATCGTCCCGCCTCCGAACTGTCCCCGCATCATTTGACCCATGGTACCAATGAGAGACCCATTCCCTGACTGGACCCCTTCGAGGTACCACAGTACCACCACCCCGAACGCTCCAACGGCCAGCGCCAACAGCAGTGCGAAGGTTCTCGTCCGATTCATCGTAGGCCACTCTTCAGAATAGCTCCCTCTCCACTGGGTCGGCTGGGGACTAGCACCACAAGACGAAACGAGCTCTGCATCCAACCAGGTCCTAGGCGAACACTATTCCGAGCATGAGAATCAAGATTGCGGTGCAACCGGCCATTATCACCCATCCACCCACCCCTTCCTCAGTCCTTTGCTTCCTGTAAATGTAGGACAGCATGGCGAAAGCAAGCAGGTCGATTGAAACGAAGATCGCGAAGAGGTCTTCACTGGCCTGGGTAAACGTGTCCAAGGACCACAAAAAGACTACAGAGAAGGCCTGGGTCAGGAGAAGAAGCATCACGAAGAGTTTCAGGTAACCACTGTACGCCATCTCCTACTCCCCCCACCCCTTCTCGAGGAACTTGACGTGCCTCTTGACTGCTCCTATCCCAAGATCCAACCTGTAAATGAGGGCGATGGTTCCAGTTACGGTCAGAGCGAGGGCCCCTAGGGAAAACCCGAGGGACTCGATCGAAGCGGCGTCGGCCCCGTCGAGTGCGAGACCCACGAGGGAGTTGAACACCGCCGCTATCGCCAGGGTCCCTAACCCGAGCAGGAGCACGAATGCCCCCGATGTCCAGGCCGCAGCCGAGCGCAAGGTGGGGGAGGAAGCTGCTCCATCCGGTGCGTGTGCTTTGCCCAGCCCACCAAGCACCAGCCTGTAAGAAACTAGAGTCACAATCGCCACCGCGAGCGCTATCCCGCCTAATACGAGCACCGCCTGCTCATCGGGGATGGCCTGTCCAGGAGTAAGCAGCCCCCATGCAGTGAGCACCGAGATCTCCGCGACCAGAATTGCCCCAAGTGTGACGAAAAGTGGTCTCCCAGATATCCTCCTCTGCTCCCCCCGGTCGACAATCGGCAGCAGGAAGAGGACTATGAATACCAGGCTGACGATGGAGAGGGCGACGGGGAGCCCGGCCTGCTCAAATATCGAGAGCTTCAGGATCTGGTAGACCCACAGGAAGTACCAATCCGGCTGGGCGGTGTACTGCGAAGCTGCCTGAGGGGTGTACTGCGGTGGAAGTCCAATCGGGAATACGACCGAGATCAGAAGCATCAGAACCCCAAAGGCGGCCGCCAGCTCGAGCAGGTACAGGGATACATCCGGGAAGATTGGGAGTAACCTGCTCTTCTTCTCGGATGGCGGCGCCCCCAGGACCGGTTCGGAGATCCCGTGCACTTCGAGCATGTACATCTTGACGACGAGAAGAATCAGAAGGATCGCAGGGAGGACCACGATGTGCAAGTCGAAGAACCTGAGCAGCTCGGTGGCGTCTCCTCCCGCGCCTACCGCCAGGAAGCTCAGAAAGGAAGAAACGGGCTGGGGGAGTGCGTCTATCATTCCCAGACCGACATCCGTCGCCGACTTCGAGACCACCGTCCATGGGAGGAGGTAGCCCGTGAACCCGAAACCGAGGGTCACGAAACCCATTATCATTCCGACAAACCACATCGCCTCGCGCGGCTTCTTGTGGACGGAGACGAAGTACCCCCTCATCATGTGCATGAATGCGAGCATGATCATCGCGTAGGCCGTGTAGAGGTGGACTGTCTCGAGGAACCGACCGTAGCTCACGCTCTGGAAGATGTACTGCGTCGACGAGTAAGCCGCCGTAGGACTCGGCACGTAGTACAGCAGCATGAGCATCCCTGTCACAGCCTGAATTGCGAAAGCGACCACCGCGAGAGCCCCCAGCCAGTAGAAGGGATTGATGGCATAGGCAGGCACCGGCCGCAGCATTTCATGCGACAGTCCAAGCCTGGAATCGATCCACTGGGTGAGCCGAGCCAACAGGCCGTCTTTGGAGGCCATTGACCTAGCTCACCAACGACCCGCCTTGCAGGTCTGCGGAAACGTCGTTGGACCCTGTGTCGTGGCCGAAGATCGTGGGGGCCTTCATTCCGATGGCATAGATGTCTCCATTCGAAGAGTCGTACCGGAGGACCACCTCCGGCAGGGGCCTCGGTGAAGGACCTCCTATCACCTTGGCAGCGTTCTGAAAGTCGAAGACGCTCCCATGGCAGCAGCAATACGCCACAGGGCCGGGCGCCTTGTAGGCAGGGTTGCATTGCGGCGCACCGCCTTCTGGCACAAAACCTACGGATGTGCATCCAAGGTGCTGGCAGACCTGGCTGAAGGCTACGATGTCACCCTGAGGTCCGACTCCACCAAGCCCGGGCACCCCCATCTTCACCAGCAGGTTCGGCTCGTCGTCCAACGGATAGTTGAAGAACAAAGGGGCGTTCACCTTCAGGTCGCCGATGTTGGCGACCTTCACAGCTGGAAACGTCGGGCCCGTCGTCGCCGCCGACTGCTGTAGGGGATTCCACAGCGACTTTGTCACAGCGGCTATACCGCCTGCTACCAAGACCAAAGAAGAGGCGATCGCGATTCTGAGGAAATCCCTGCGTGTCTTCTCCGTCTCTTTCGCCTCTCCATCCTTCCCTTCACTGGTCGGGTTGCTCTCGTCTACCAATCGCGCCACGGCTGTCTTCCGGTGCGTGTCATTTAACCGTCAGGGTGCCAGTCATCCATCCCGACGTGCTCATAGCGCCGGACAGGCCATCCTTTCCATAACCGCAGGGTGTCAGACAGATCCATGTGTACACACCTGGTTTATCGAAGTAAAGGTAGGCTATCACAGTGGACCCTCCAACCACAGGAATGTTGATACCGAGTTGCTGAATAGTAAAGGTATGGGCCAACGAGCCCACTGGAACAGATGTAACGTTCTGTCCCCAACCCATCGAACTATCCATGCTCGGGGTGGTAGCACTCGCCAGGGTCCCGTTAATCAGATAGACGACTCCGCCGACAGTTCCGCTGACTAGGGCTTCACTCGCCGTCGAATTCGCAGTAGGCGTGTCATAGGAGACTATGGTCAGCTGGATCAGCCTGTTTGCCGGCAGTGTGATGTTCGCGGAGGATTGGAAACCATTACTTCCCTCCACGAAGTATTTCGGTTGCATTCCAACAGTCGAGTTCCAAAGGTTCCCCATTGTCTCGGGAATAGCCAACGAATAGGGAGTCACCCCTGCGGTCGTGGTGCTCGTAGTCTCCGTGTTCGTCGATACCAAGTTGGGTGACACCGTCGTCCTGAAGCCCCATCCAATGCCCACCCCCAAGGCAAGAAGGATTACCATCGAAGCCCCCACTAGGGTATTCGTGTTCATTCTGTTCTTACCTAACCCTTTAGGAAACGAAGGAGGTGTATTTAATGCGGGAGACGATTCTCACCCCTGAGAAACGTCTTAACGCGACTTGACTTGCTCCTTCCCCCTGACGAATCTTGAGTTCCCTTCGGAAGATGTCCGGGTCCCTCAGGGTGTCAATTTGACCCTTCTAATCGAGAGCGAATTGGCAACGACGCTCACGGAGCTCAACGCCATCGCGACCCCCGCCAATATGGGATTGAGGATGCCTAGTGCTGCGACGGGAATCAGGACAGTGTTGTAGGCAAATGCCCAGAAAAGGTTCTGCTTGATCTTGGCCATGGTCGCCTTGCTCAACCTTATCGCGCCGACTACATCCTTCAGGTCGTCTTTCATCAACACAATTCCAGCCGTTTCGATTGCAACGTCGGTACCGCTCCCTATGGCCATGCCCACGTCAGCCTCGGCCAGGGCGGGGGCGTCGTTGATTCCATCCCCCACCATCGCAACCACCCGCCCCTCTTCTTTGAGCTTCTTGATGATTTCTGATTTCCGAGCGGGGAACACCTCCGCGTAAACCTCCCTTATGCCTACTTCGTCCGCAATTGCCCTCGCCGTTCGGGTGTTATCCCCTGTGAGCATGGCGACCCTGACCCCCAACTTCATGAGTGAACCTACAGCCTCCTTGGCACCTGGCTTCACAGTGTCTGAGACTGCTATCACTCCAACCACTCTGCCTTCAAGACCCACGATTATTGCGGTCTTCCCCTGTGCCTCAAGTGACGAAATCGCGGCGTCTGCCTCTCCGAGCACGATTCCTCGGCTAGCAAAGAGTCTCCTATTGCCCACAAGCACCTCTTTCCCATGAATTCTGACCGTGACCCCTGAGCCTGCCTCCGCCTGAAAGTCATTTGATGGGGAGATACTCCCGCCACTGTGCCTCGCCCGCCTGAGGATAGCCTTTCCCAGCGGATGCTCCGACCCCTCCTCAGCCGACGCCGCCAGCCCCAGGAGCTCCTGTTCTGTCTCCTCTCCGAAGATGACGAGGTCGGTGACTGAGGGGTCGCCCCGGGTTATGGTCCCGGTCTTGTCGAAAACGACCTGATCCACTTTGCTAGCCCGCTCGAGCTGCTCTCCCCCCTTCAGGAGTATGCCGTTCGCGGCCCCCTTGGCAGTCCCGACCACGATGGCGGCGGGAGTGGCGAGGCCAAGGGCGCACGGACAGGCGACGATGAGGACTGCTATGAACGCAGTGAACCCGTATAGTACCCCCCTGCCGAGCAAGAAGTCCCAGGCGACGAATGCACCGACCGCCACAAGGACCACAGTCGGCACAAAATAGGACGCTATCCTGTCCACCAGCCTCTGGACCGGGACCTGTCCAGCGTGGGCTTCGTCGACCAGCTTCACTATCTGGGCCAGAGCCGTGTCGCTTCCCACCTTAGTGGCCCTGACTTTGAGCAGCCCGGACTTGTTGATGGTCGCCCCGTAGACCTCGTCCCCGACCTGCTTCCCTACAGGTATGCTCTCGCCCGTCAGCATCTTCTCGTCCACTGCCCCGCTTCCCTCGGCAACGACACCGTCCGTCGGAATCTTATCGCCTGGCTTTACTCTGATGAGGTCACCGACCTGAACCTCTTCAACTGGTACCTCGACTTCGATGCCATCTCTGATGACGACTGCATACTTCGGGCTAAGGTCGAGCAGCTTCCTCACGGCATCCGAAGCCCGCCCCCGGGCAGAATGCTCCAGAACCTTCCCAAGCAGGATGAATCCGATTATCAGGGAGGACGCGTCAAAGTAGACCCCCTCCGGGAGAACTCCGGGCACGAAGACCACGACGGTGCTGTAAAACCATGCTGCGCTAGTGCCTAGGGCAACCAAAGTGTCCATGTTCGCGACTCTTGCCCTTATCGCGTGCCACGCTCCCCTGTAGAACACCCAGCCGGCGATGAACTGGACCGGGGTCGCGAGGACGAAGAGCAGCAGGTCCCTAGGTAGCCAACCGGGCGTGGCGACGAACCAAGTAAACAGGAGGACGGGTATCCCCAGGGCAAAGCTCAGAAGTGCAAGGCTTCTAATCCTCCTGAGCTCTCTCGCCGGAGCAACGAATGTCTGAAGGCAGACATCGCTACAGAAGTAGTACGTGGACCCACTCCGAACCGCTTTCAGTGCGTCTTGCTTCTCTTCAACATACATCCCACAGACAGGGTCCTTGGCCAAGCTCTTTCCTAGGACCAGCTGAATTCAGTCGAAGTTAAATCACTCCCTTCCGCTTCATGGGCCAGTGGCAATCGACCCCATCTGCGGGATGACCGTCGACCCCGGTAGGACTCCGTTCCATTCCGAATACCAAGGCACTATGGTATACTTCTGCTCCCCGGGATGCAAAAAGTCCTTCGACAAGGACCCTGCAAGCCACGCGCCCCGCCCCTAAACCAGATAGGTTCGATTTCCAACTCTGAGAATCGCCTTCCGTCCTTAAAGAGGCAACCAGGTCGCGACACTGCGAGCTTACTTTGTCCACTGCACCTCCAGAGCTCGACGACAAGCGAAAATTCATCGCTCTTCCGAACCAGACGCAGGCACCCTCGACACAGTGCGCGGGGGAACCTCTAATAGCCGAGTCCAAACGGCCGAGTTCGATGCCCCAAGCGGCACCCAAGGACGAGGTCTCCAAGAAGGCGATCGCCTACTCCAAGTTCTACGGGGGCAAGGTGGGGACTGCCCCGAAGGTCCCGGTGAGGTCTCTGGAGGACTTCTCCATCTGGTACACGCCGGGGGTCGCTGCGGTTTCGCGCCTGATCGAGGCGGACCCTGAACTTTCCTTCGAGTATACGGGCCGCTGGAACACCGTCGCGGTGGTCTCGGACGGAAGCCGGGTGCTCGGCCTCGGAAACATCGGCCCCGAGGGTTCCCTCCCAGTCATGGAGGGCAAGGCGTTGATCTACAACTACCTCGGCGGGGTGAACGCGATACCCCTTCCCGTAAGGACGAGGGACGAGGAGCATCTGATCTCATTCGTGAAGGCCCTCGAGCCCTCCCTCGGAGGCGTTAACCTCGAGGACATCGAGTCCCCGAAGTGTTTCGAGGTCCTCGACCGGCTCAGGGCCGAGATGAACATCCCCGTGTGGCATGACGACCAGCAGGGGACGGCCGGGGTCTCTCTCGCCGGACTCTACAGTGCCCTGGAACTCACCGAGAGAACCATCGAGGACGCTCACATCGTCCTCTTCGGGTCCGGGGCGGCGAACGTGGCCACTGCGAGGCTTCTCTTCAAGGCAGGCGCGAACCCCAAAGAAATGCTGGTGGTCGACAGGAAGGGAATCCTCCACCCAGAAAGGGAGGACATCGACCAGCTTATGCTCAAGAACAAGTGGAAGTACGAGCTGGCGATCAAGACCAACGGAGACAGGAGGAAGGGGGTGCTCAAGGACGCCCTGAAGGGCGCTGACGTCCTCATCGCCGCAGCAGGCGTTGGCCCCAACATGATCAAGAAGGATGAAATCGCCCAGATGAACAAGCGTTCCATCGTTTTCCTTCTGGCCAACCCGGTCCCCGAGATGCTGCCCCCCGACGCGATCGCTGCCGGAGCCGAGATCGTGGCCACCGGGAGGTCCGATTACCCCAACCAGGTGAACAACAGTCTGCTCTTCCCCGCGATATTCCGTGGTGCCCTGGACGTCCGCGCAAAGACCATCACAGACACCATGGTCATCGGGGCCGCCAAGGAGCTGGCCAGGCACGCCAAGGACAAGGGGCTCACCAAGGACCACATCATCCCGACCATGGTGGAATGGGAGGTCTATCCGCAGGTCGCGGCCACAGTGGGTGACCTCGCCGTTAGAGAGGGCGTCGCGCGAAAGAAGGCGACCCGTGACGAGCTCCTTCAGACGGCCATGGACATGATCAGCCACTCCCGAAAGACCATGGACGCGCTGAGGAAATCAGGCGTTATTCCTGAGCCACCAGAATAAGCCTAAAACGACTCAGTGGGGACCCTTCACCATGGAGCCAATCAACATCAGGCGGGCGACGAAGGCAGAAGTGGATGTCATCGCAGACCTGGTCGTGAGGCTCAAGAAGCTCAACAGCGAGTTCGACCCGCTTTTCACAGTCAAGGAGGACGCGAAGCACCGGGCGGTCAAGTACGTTTCAGAGAGCATCGGGTCGGAGAAGACCCTGCTCCTGTCGGTGACCAAGGGGGACAAGCTCATCGGGTTCCTTCGGGCCGAACTGCGGGAGAGGCTCTTCTACGAACCGAGCAAGGAAGGCCACATCACTGACATGTACGTACTCCCCGAACATCGGCGCAAGCAAATAGGACATGAGATACTGGAGCAGGGGACGTCGCAACTCGTCAAGATGGGGGCTGAGATCATAGTGGCCGAACTGCCGTCGCGAAATGAAATCGGGGTCCACTTCTACACGAAGAGGGGTTTCAGGCGCCTAATCGAAACCTTCGCCCAAGTTCCTCAATAGTCGAGTGCGGTTCCCAGCTTCGGACAATCGCATTCGCCTAGGTGCATCCCACATCGGTAACAGTGGTGGTTCGTTCCACCGCAGGCCGCCGGGTGTACCTGAGTCTTGAGACAGTAGGTCTCGTCCTGAAGTGCCAGCAGCAACATCTGACACCCCGAACACCTATTGCGTATTTATGTTAGACCAAAACCGGATGACTGTTCGTCATTCGACTAATACTTCTTGCCACCCTGGACCTTGAGAAGTCCGTCCCCACCGATTTCCATGGCAGTTTCGAAGGACCTCGCGTCGTCCACCGTGATTCCCCCGCTCACCGTCCATTCCTTGAACGATGCGTCGTCTGCCACCTCGGCCCTGATCTGATGGGTCGAGGTGTGAGCAAGGGTCACCGCCTTCCCGGTGTAGTCCTTCCTGCCGACCAGGACGCGAATCGAAGTCGGGTCCTGGCTCTCGAACCTCACTAACCTGGTGTACTTCCTGTAAAGCCTGGCTAGGAAGTACCCATAGAGGACAGTCCAGACGAAGAAGAAGACCCCAAGGCTTACCCTCGCTATGTAGTCGAAGGCGAAACCTGTGAGGCCAATGAAGAGCAGGCTGAGACCGACTACCACCGCGATCACCTCTCCCTTGAACAGCTGTGTCCTCCCCGGAATGCGCTCGTAGAAGCGGCCGAAGAGACCAGCGTACAGGAGGGCGACGAAGAACCCGATGACGGCTATCAACGGAATGTAGACTGCGACGACTGAGTCGAAACAGTCCTCGACGCTGGTCCCGGGCGTCGCGGGGAGGCAGCTCTGGGAGAAGTTCTGGGAGATGATGGCCAAGGCGTCTGCCTTCAGGGCAAACAGTAGAAGCACATTGAAGAGAGCAAACCCACCGAGATAGACCGTCCCTGCGAGGGTCCCTGCCTTGATTCCCGCGAAGAACGAGCCCAAGAGGTTCCGTTCCTAAGAACTCAGGGTCTCGAGCACTTCGGCGTCGTGCCCGTCGACCTTCACCTTTCTGAATATTCTGCGTATCTTCCCGCCCTTGTCGATGACGAAGGTCGACCGCTCGGTTCCCCAGTAGGTCCTCCCGTAGTTGTTCTTTTCCTTCCAAGTGTGGTAGAGCTTGTGCGCCTTCAGCCCTTCGTCGCTCAGGAGCGTGAAGTTCAGAGAGTACTTGTCGATGAACTTCTTGTGGGACTCCAACGAGTCCTTGCTTACGCCCAGTATTACAGCGTCCACGCCTTTGAACTTGGGGAGGTTGTCCCGGAACGAGCATGCCTCCCTCGTACACCCGGACGTATCGTCTTCGGGATAGAAGTAGAGAACGACGTTCTTGCCCCTAAGTGAGCTGAGCCTGACCGGGTTCCCGGAGGACGACGGCAGTTCGAAATCTGGGGCGTGGTCGCCTTCCTTCAAATCCTTGGATGCTTTCATGTGTCCAACCCAAACGAGCCATCACAAAAACTTAATGATTGCACCTCCGGCCGCGAGGCCCGTGCCCATCGATTTTCATGTCCATCCATGGACGAGGAGTTTCATGAAGAAGAACGGGCCCATCATGAAGGCCTGTCGGTTCTTCAAAGTGGACGTGTCAAAGCTTCCCAGCTCTACAGACCAGCTCCTGGAGGAGATGGACGAGGCGGGAGTCCACATAGCGGTCATCCTCGGCCAGGACACACACGCAACGAACAATTCCAGCTTCAGGAACTACACCATGAAGAATGACCAGCTCGCTGAACTCGCACGCAAGTCGGGGGACAGGCTCGTAGCCTTCGCCGGGGTCGACCCCAATGCGGGCGCGGAGGGGGTGCGCGAGCTTAGAAGGGCTGTCAAGAACCTCGGCCTCCGTGGCTTGAAAATCCACAGCAGCGCCAACTCAGTCTATCCCAACGACCAGCGGAGGATGTATCCACTCTACGAGTTCTGCCAGGATGCGGGGGTCCCGATTCTGTTCCACACGGGCACGACCGGGCTTGGCGACTGCGACATCAAGTACAGCAAGCCGGAGTTCTTCGACGAAGTCTGCCAGGACTTCCCAGACCTGAAGGTCATCATGGCGCACTTCGGGTGGCCCTGGCCGGACGTGACCATCGCCACTGCCCTGCGCAACCCCAATGTTTCCATCGACGTTTCCGGCTGGAAACCCAAATACATCCCCCAGAGCGTCTTGCCCTACCTGAACGGGATCCTCAAGGACAGGTTCTTGTTCGGAACAGACTACCCGATGCTGAGACAGAAGGAATGGATGGACGATTTCGAGGCGAACCTCAGGCCGAGACTGAAGCCCGGGGTGGCAGAAAAGCTACTTACGACGAACGCCAGGCGAATCCTTGCCGGCTAGGGTTGGATGAGCTGAATCTTCAACGGCTTGCGCCCGTTGTAGCCTTCGTCGGGCTTGTGCCAGTAGGAGACATCAGCTTCCCCATACTTCCAGCAGAGCATCACATGTTCTCCATACCTCTCGGCAGGGAAATCTATCAGCCCAAAGTCCAGGTCCTTCACCTGCACTCCAAGGTCTTCCAACTCCTCGATCTTCTTGGTCATCCCTTCCACCAACGCATCCAGGATGGCCGCCTTCTCCGCCACCTCGGCCGTCCTGAAGCCAAGAAGGTTGTACCTCTCGAGCTCGGTGTGAAGTTGGACGACCATCTTCTTCCTCTCGATCAGCTCCTTCACCTTGGGTTTGATGTCCGGGAGGAGTTTGGACGCTTCCTGGGGGGTGTACAGATGTCCGGCTTCAAAGTCGAACGTCGTTGTGCGATTCGCCTCCATCTTCCTGGAAGGTTCGCATAAATTCCTTCCTACTGGAAAAGATGTGCTTGTTTGGTTTAACATTGTTTATTTGACGCGATTAAATCCGAACCCCGTTGTACACGCGGCGCGGCGACAGGGGCGAGACATCGCTCTACGGGCCGAAAAGGGTTCCAAAAGATTCTCCGCGCGTCGAAGCCTACGGCACCATCGACGAGCTCAACAGTCTTCTCGGGGTCATCATAGCGCAGTCGAAGAACAGGAAGATCAACGCTGAGTTGAGGGAGGTCCAGCGATGGCTCTTTGTGGCGGGCGCCGACGCCGCTTCGGAGCTCGGAGTCTCCACGGCGGTTCCGCGGATCTCCAGCGCAGACACCGCCCGGCTCGAGATCATGACCGACAGACTCCTGGCGGGCCAGCCGACGTTGAAGAACTTCATTCTTCCAGGCGGTTCCCTCGTCGGGGCCAACCTGCAGTTGGCCAGGGCCGTCTGCCGGAGGGCAGAAAGACGGATACTGACCGCTTCGAAGGCCGAGCCCATGAACACTGAACTGGTGCCATTCTTCAACAGGCTCTCGTCCTACCTGTTCAACCTGTCCCGGAGTGTGAACAGGAAGGCAGGAAAGAAGGAAGACCTCTGGAAGTCGGCCTAGTCCAGGTTCACGGAGACGTTCTTCACGCGGACGTAAGAATGAATCGCATCCATCCCCTGCTCCGAGCTGTTCCCGCTCCTCTTGAACCCCCCAAAGGGCGTCTGCGGGAACGTGAGAGGTTCTTCGTTGATCGTGACTATCCCGGCCTCGACCGACCCTGCGACCCTGTGGGCCCTTGCCAAGTCCTTTGTCCACACGCCCGCCCATAGGCCGTAGTCCGAATCGTTGGCTTTCGCCACCGCATCATCCTGAGTCTCGAAGGTCGTGACCGTGAGCACCGGTCCGAAAATCTCCTCCCTCGCCACCCGCATGTCCTGCGAAACTTCGTCGAGTATCGTCGGGCTGTAGAAGTAGCCCGTCCCGAGCCCCTCCGACTCTGGGGCCGACCCCCCCGTCGCCACCTTGGCCCCCTCGGCGATTCCAAGCTCCACGTACCCGCCCACCTTCCTCCTGTGCGAGTCTGCGACCAGCGGTCCCATGGTCGTTTCTGGTTCCATACCGTTCCCGAGCCGCATGGACTTCGCTCCGCCCACGAGCTTGGTCATGAGGGCGTCCTTCACCCCTGATTCCACCAGAAGCCTCGACCCCGCCCAACACATCTGCCCTGCGTTGGTGAATATCCCGTTGAGCACTCCCCTGGAAGCTTTGACCAAGTCGGCGTCGCCGAAGACCATTGTCGGGTTCTTCCCCCCCAGCTCCATCACTGTCCTGGTCAGATTCGTCGAGGCGAGGGCCATCACGCTCATCCCGGTCTCCACGGACCCGGTCAAAGCCACCAGCTTGACGTCCCTGTGCCTCGCCAGTGCTCCCCCCACCTCATCCCCGCCCCCGGTGATGACATTGACGACTCCGTCCGGAAGTCCAGCTTCCTTGCAGACTTCTGCGAACTTGAGCAGGGTTATCGGAGTGAAAGAGGCCGGCTTCGCGACAACCGTATTCCCAGCTGCCAGAGCAGGGGCCATGCTCCTCGCGGCCATCACGAGGGGGTAGTTCCAGGGAACGATATGGGCAGTCACCCCCAGCGGTTCCTTGACGGTATAATCAAGGCGGTTTCCGGGCACGGATATGGTGCTCCCCTGTATCTTGTCGGCGAGCCCCGCGAAGTATTCGAAGTGGCGCGCTGCCATGGCCACGTCCCCCTTCGCCTGGCCCAGGGGTTTGCCATTGTTCGACGTCTCAAGCTTCGCGAAGTCGGCCAGCCTTTCCCGAAGGGCCTGCGACACCTTGTAGAGGATTCTCCCCCTCTTGCTTGGGTCCATCGACCTCCAGGCTGGGTTCTCGAACGCCTTCTTGGCCGCGTCCACCGCAGTGTTCACGTCGTCCACGTCTCCCTTCGGAACGTGCGCGAGCACCTGGCCCAATGCGGGATTGAAGACTGGGTAGATCCTGCCTGAATGCGAAGGGACCCAGGCCCCCCCGATGAACATCTCGTAGGTGGGGACAGTTTCTGCCTGCACGACGAATGCCGGGAGAGCTTCGCTGGGAGATAACTCTTACTTCACTAGCTCGAAGGCCGTCGAGATTCCCTGGCCTACCCCGATGCACATGGTCGCCAGGCCGTACCTACTTCCCGTCCTCTTCATCTCATAGACAAGGGTGGTCACCAGCCTCGCACCGCTGCATCCCAGGGGGTGCCCCAGCGCGATAGCTCCACCGTTCGGGTTCACTTTCTCCGTCCCGAATCCTGGCATCTCCTCGACGCAGGCGAGGACTTGGGCTGCGAACGCCTCGTTGATCTCGATGACCCCGAACTCCTCCAGTTTCATTCCCAGTCTCCCTAGCAGCTTATTCGTAGCGTCTACAGGTCCTATGCCCATGTAGCTCGGGTGGACGCCCGCAGTAACGCTCCCCAGATACTTGGCAACGGGCTTCAAACCATGCTTCTCGATCGCTTGATGACTTGCTATCAACATGGCGGCCGCCCCGTCGTTGATCCCGGACGAGTTCCCGGCTGTGACCGTCCCCCGCTCTCTAAACGCCGGCTTGAGTTTCGCGAGCTTCTCAAGGGACGTGTCCTTTCGTGGCCCCTCGTCAGAATCCACTCCGTCCGGCGACTCTGAGGTGTTTACGGGGATGACTTCCTCAACAAACCTTCCCGATTCCTGTGCCCCCACGGCCTTCCGATGACTGCCAAATGCGAATTCGTCCTGTGCCTCTCTGCTGATCTTGTACTTCTCCGCGAGGTTCTCTGCGGTCTCCCCCATGGAGTAGAGCGGATACTCCGATGGGAACGCGGGGTTCGCAAACCTCCACCCTATGGTGCTATCGACCAGAGTCAGGCCGCCCCTCTTGTAAGCGTGCTCTGGCTTGAGCCCAACCAGAGGAGCCCTTGTCATGCTCTCGACCCCTCCTGCGATCAAAAGATCTCCCTCTCCTGAGAGAACGACCCTGGCGGCGTCATTCACGGCCTCAAGCCCCGATCCGCAGAGCCTGTTGACAGTCGCACCGGGAACCGTGTGAGGCAATCCTGCGAGAAGCACCGCCATCCTCGCCACGTTGCGATTATCCTCTCCCCCCTGGTTCGAGCACCCAAAGTAAACATCATCCACCGCCGAAGAATCGAGCCTTGTTCTCTCCACAATCTTCCTAATCATGAGTGCGCCGAGGTCGTCTGGCCTGACGTCGCGGAGAATCCCGCCGTACTTTCCGATCGGTGTCCTGACTGCCTCTACCACGTAGGCAGCCTTGGCTTCGTCCATGGGTTCGAGCCGACCGGCCATCTCTTATCTTCTTCGTGCGAGAAGCCTCTTCGTCAAGAGCGCGGAAGTCGCGGGGAAAAAGCCTCAGACCCTCATCACTGACGGCCTCGGCTCATACCATCGGGCGTTCAAGAAGGAATACAGGAACGCCTACAACGACGACGCGGTGAAGCCAGTCCACATCAAGGAGATTCGCCTCGCGGGGAGAATCCACAACAACAAGATGGAGAGGCTCAACGGGGAGATTCGGGACAGGGAAAAGACCTTCAGAGGCCTCAAGAGAGCCGACACGCCCATCCTGACTGGCTATCGAATCTTCCACAACTTCATTAGGCCTCACGAGGCCTTGAAGGAAAAGACCCACCCGACTTTGCGGGAATCGAAGTCCCAGGGGAGAACAAATGTCTAACCCTAATACAGAACGCAAGCAAGGCAAGAATGAGTGTTGAGCATCCTCTGCCCTAAATGCCACCGACCATTCACGAAACAGGTAGTCAAGAGAGAGGTTGCGAGCGATGAAATCCACAAGGGAGAGCCTTTCGCTGGAACACGAGGACGTCCCTATTCAATCGATATTCCAAAGGCGGTCGTGGAATACAGGCATTCCTGCAAGTGCAGACACTGCGGACATGAGTGGACAGAAACCAAGATGGTGAAGTTTGATGTATGAATTCGACGAGAGTTTCCAGTCTTGCTCTGACGCCGAAATCCGACGCAGATTACCCAGAACCGGTATTGATCTACAACATGACCTAGGTCAGCTACAGACAGACCCTGGTCTCCCGGGAACTTCAGGGGAGAATGAACGCCACCATGCGGACCATAGTCTGGGGGGTCAATCCCCTCGGCTCGATTGTCGGAGGAGTGCTTTCCATTGTTCTGGGGATTCATCTAACGATTGGCCTCATGATAGTCTTCGCTTCCTTCGCCTTCTTGTGGGTCGTCTTCTCGCCGCTGCGGAAAGTTCGCGACTTCCCGACCGCTTAGCCTAGCGCACTACCCCGAGGGTGTCCGACCTGATTCCCCTGGTGCGCAGCTTCCGAAGAAAGAGGTTGATCCCGATCGAATCTCCGGCCATGTGACCCAGCACGACAAGGCTTCCCTTGGAGTCCTTCCTCAGTCTAATGAGCTCGTCGTAGTCGATGTGAAGGTAGATCACCGTATCGATGCCGTGGTCGAAGTACGCTGTCGCGACCGGGAATCCGCCGTTGGTCCCTGCCGCGAAGACGAGAACCCACTTGCCCAGGGGGTCCTTCCTCTCCCCCATCCTGACCTCGATTCGTGTCTTCGCCTTCCTGAACTCTGGAATCCTCTCTAGCTTGTCCACGAGCTCCCCCACCGTCCTCGCCCTCGACCTCCCGATGGCGCCCAGGAGGAACTCCCTGGTGACTTGGTCGATGGGCAAGTGTATGTTCATGAAGGGGATCCCGAGCTTTTTCGCGAAGTCCACGTCCTGCTGGTAGTTGGTCGGATGGGCCTTGACCTCGATCCTACTCACCAGTTCCTCGGTTGCCCTCTCCGCGACCTCTTCTGGGACTCCCTTCTCCATCATGAATCCGACATGTCTCTCGACCACCCGGGGGAACGTGAGCCTCGCCGGCCCGACGGGGTGGTGCGCAATGAGCAGGTCGTATCCTTTTTCCTTCGCCAGAATGAGCTCGGGCGCTCCCGCGTCCAATGCGAAGAGGACCTTCTGGATATCCTTCCCTGGGACCCAGACCCCGCTGTCCGCGGGGACCTTCGACATCCTGGCCATGCCCAGAGCGAGCTGCATTATTCCTGCTGTGTCCAGAAGCGCCGCCTCCTATTGACCCGAAAAGTTCGCTTCCCGTTTCTCGAAGAAGGCCCTGACTCCTTCGACGTGGTCCTTCGTCCTCCCCGCTATGTCCTGCAGGTAAGTCTCATACTCCAGGGCTGAGTCCATGTCCACGACAATGGCCCTGTTGAGAGCCCTCTTTGTAAGTCCCATCGCTCGGGTCGGACCTGATGCCAGTCTTTCGGCGATCTCGATGAGCTCGTCCCTGAACCTGTCGTCAGGGAAGACCCAGTTCACCAGGCCCAGGTTCAGCGCCATGGTGGAACCGATGGGCTCCCCCAGGAGCCCCACCTCCATCGCCTTGGCGAGGCCCAGGATCCTCGTCAGCCAGAAGCTGGTACCCGAGTCCGGCGCCAGGCCCACCTTGATGAACGCTTCGTGGAACGTCGCCTTTTCCGAAGCTGCCCTCATGTCGCAAGCCAGCGCCAACCCCAGCCCCGCTCCTGCGGTCACTCCATTCACCCCAGCCAGGACCGGCTTGTCCATCTTCCTAATCCGCTGAACAATCGGGTTGTATTTCCTCTTGAGGACCTCTCCAAGCAGGTTCGGCTTCCCGCTGTCGTAGCTCGCCCTGTTGGTGTTCAGGTCCTCACCTACGGAAAACGCCCTCCCTTCCCCGGTCAGGACCAGACAGCGCACCTCAGTCGCCTTCTCCCCCTCCTTGAGTGCCTCCATCAGGTCGATTCCCATCTGCTCATTGAAGGCGTTCAGCTTGTCGGGCCGGTTTAGAGTGATCCAGTAGACCCCTTTTTTCGCCTCCGTCTTCACAGTCTCGAGGTTCAACTACTTCCCCTTGAATTCCGGCTTGCGCTTCTCCATGAATGCCTTCATTCCCTCCACCTTGTCCTCGGACGCGAAGAGCAAATAGAAGAGCTCCCTTTCGAAGTCCAGGCCGTCGGAGAGCCCCATCTCGAAGGCTTTGTTGACCGCCATCTTTGCCAGCCGGACCGCCACCGGGGACCTCGCAGCTATCTCGTTGGCCACCTTCTTCGCTTCCGTCAGGTACGCCTCCTTCGGCACGACCCTGCTTACTAGCCCGAGGGTCTTCGCCTCCTCTGCCCCGATCCTCTTCCCCGTGAGTACCATCTCCATCGCCTTGTACTTCCCGACTGCCCTGGTCAACCTCTGGGTCCCCCCTCCCCCCGGGATGACGCCGATGTCGATTTCCGGCTGGCCGAGCTGGACCGTCTCAGACGCTATCAGGACGTCGCAGCACATCGCCAGCTCCAGCCCTCCTCCCAGGACGAAACCGCTCAATGCCCCGACTATCGGCTTCGGGTACCTCCCCACACGGTCCCACAGCGGGAAGAAGTGACCAGTCATCGTCATCTGGACCGCCGTCATGTCCGCCATCTCTTTGATGTCGGCCCCCGCAGAAAACGCCCTCTCGCTCCCCGCAATCACAACGCATCTCACCCCGTCGTCCGTCTCGAACTCCCCAAGCGCAGAAACGAGCTCATTGACCATTTTGGTGTTCAGCGCGTTCATCGCATCGGGCCGGCTGAGTGTAATCACACCCAGCGCGCCCTCTTTCGAGGCCGCTATTGTCTCGTAGTTCACGCCAGGTGCGCTACTCCTCGGCTGTAAAAACTCTCGCCTGGGCCAAGCATCCTGCTCACCTAATCGGCGCGGCTGGAGGCTAGTCCTCCCTCAGCACTTTCCCGTGAAACGTCATGCTTTTGTCGGCCTGATAGCCGAGCCTCTTGAAGAAGGCGAACGAAGCTCGGTTCCGGTTGTAGACGACCGCGTTCACCTTCAATACCCCCTTCCGTCTCATTCTCCTCTCAACCTCCTGCACGAGCCTCGTGGCTACTCCCTTTCGCTTGTACTCAGGAAGCACCCCCAGGTGGTACAGCCATCCTCTCCTCCCGTCCCAGGCGCCGAGGACAGACCCGACCACCCGCCCGTCCTCCTCAGCCACGAGGAAGAGCTCCGGGTCGCGCTTGAGCTTCCTGCGAATCTCCCCTAGGCCATCTCCGCGACTCGTTCCGAAGCTACTCTTCTCCCAAAGGTCGCTGACCTCAACATAGTCTCTGAGACGGAACTCCCTAACCTTCACGGTTCTCCCTCGTCCGCGAGTCTCAGCCGCGACGTTAAAAGATGGAGGGCAAAACCCAGGCGAACATGGGGACCTGGCACGAGAGCAAACTGAGGGTCAGGTTCGAGGAAACAGACCTAATGCAGGTTGTCTACTACTCAAAATTCTTCGTCTGGATGGAGGTCGGCAGAATCAACCTCCTCAGGGATATCGGATTGGCGTATCAGGAGTGGGAGAAGAAGGGCTTCCACATCCCAGTTGTCCAGGCCCATGCAGACTACAAGTCGTCGGCGAGATTCGACGACGAAATCGTGGTCAAGACCCGCATAGGCACGGCGGGCACCAGCAGCATCCGCTTCGAAAACGAAATCTTCAAGCTCCCTCAGATGGAACTTCTCTGCGCTGGCCACACCGTCCACGCCCTGATCGGCAAGGGCGGCCGCTCCGTCCCCATCCCCGTCGACCTGAAAGCGAAACTTACTTCGTCTTAGTCGAGCCGGGCGAATTCCATTCGTAAAACCCCTTTCCGCTCTTTCGCCCCAAAAGGCCGGCCCGGACCATTTCACGGAGCATCGGCGAGGGCCGGTACTTGCTGTCCTGGAGCTCCTGCATGAACACCTGCGTGATATTGAACGTCGTGTCAAGGCCTACGTAGTCGAGAAGCTGGAGAGGCCCCATGGGCCAGTTCAGACCGAGCTTCACTGCCTTGTCAATGTCCTCTGGGTCGGCGACCCCCTCCTGCACCAGGAAGACGGCTTCGTTGAGAGCCGGCACGAGGATCCTGTTGACAATGAAGCCCGGTGAATCCTTCTTGCACAGAACAGTTTCCTTCCCCATCTTGACGGAAACCCCCTTCACGATATCGAGGGTCTGGGCCGAGGTCCTGTTCCCCTTGATTATCTCGACCAACGGCATGAGCTGGGGCGGGTTGAAGAAGTGCATGCCGCAGACGTTCTCCGGGTGCCTAGTCGCAGACGCGAGCAAGGTTATGCTGATCGAAGACGTGTTCGAGGCGACGACAGTGTCGGGGCCGACGAGTTCGGAGACGCGCCTGTAGAGTTCGAGCTTCAGCTTTGGGTCCTCGGTCGCAGCTTCGATGACCAACTGGCTCCCACCGATGGCCTCAGCCAAGTCGGTCGTCGGGTGGATTCTCGAAATGAGTGCCTCCCCCTGCTCCTTCGTAAGCTTGCCCCTCTCGACGAACTTTGAAACGCTCCCATCGAGCATCTTCATCCCTCGGTCGACCAGCTCCTGGTTGATGTCGAGCATGGACACTTCGTACCCTCCGACCTGAGAGGCCACCTGGGCTATTCCGTGACCCATAAGCCCCGCTCCCAAGACTGCGACTTTGCTTACTTCCCGCTGCATGGGGCTCCTCGGCCCGGTGCTCGTTTTAACCATTGGCGCCGCGCACGAAGAGGATGAGGCTGGCCATCCGCTTGAGTCCCAGGGCCCTGACCATGCAGATGAGGGAAGACCCCTGCGGAAGGTAGACGAGCTTCCTCGTTAGCTTCGCGTCTCCTCTGAGGCTGAGCACGTGGCTCAAGAGCTGTCCCGCTCCTTCCTTGTCTCCAGCTAGGAAGCAGACCTGCCTCCACACCTCCCTGCCTTCCCTCGCCCTTCTCGTCACCACGACCGCGCCGTCCGATACCCAAACCTCGCCCCGGGCCACAAGCTCTCTGAGGACTGGAGGTGAAAGGGCGATAGCGGCAAACGAGTCCCAGAAGACTCCCGACCCGAGCCTGAATTCCTTCGAACCCCGTATGGTCTCGACGACCCGTCGTAGGTCTCTCTTCTCTGCCTTGCGCACGCCCTTCTTCGGAAGGAACCTCTTCCCCTTCCCCGGTTCATAGACTGAAACCCTTGAGGCCTCCTTGAACCTGATCCTCGCGATTTGCCTGTGGGCCGTCCTGTTCCACGAGCTGCTCGTCAACCTGAATACCTTCACTCCTCGGCCCCTGGCGACTCCCATCGAATTCTCCCCCAGCATCGAAGCGAACCCCCTTCCCCTGAAATCAGGATGGATCCTGGCCCCTTCGAACCAGGCTGACCCGTCTTCCATGAACCTGACCCGGTTCATCCCAACTGGGACTCCGTCTATATCCACGACAAACATCCTCCCCGACTTGTCATCGAGCCACTCGTCCCAGACGTAGGGGATGTAGTCGTGTCCCCCCCAGATGTCCTTGATGAAGCTCATAAGCCGATTCTTGTCCGAGGGCTCGGCATCCCGTATCCTTACGCTCAACGACGTCAGACGACTTTCAGCGGGGTAAAATCCTTGTCTCCATGCGGCATCGGGTCGATATTGGTCGGCAGCCAGAGATGAAACAGCGCTGCGAGCGCCCGGCCCCCGGTGGCTACGACGTATAGGATTGCCAGAGACTCCCATAGCCCGAGGAAGGAGTTGACCGAGGTCAGCAGGAACGCAGCGAAGAGCGAGCCGGTCATGGTCGTAACCCCGGTGACGAGGTTGAACTCCGCACCGTACCTCCCCCTGCGTCCGACTGGCGAGATGTCGAAGAGATATGCCGCGAAGGCGATGTTCAGCAGAGCATTGGTGAATCCGGAAAAGACGTTCAGGGCATAGATCTCCCAGGAGGCGCCGATCACCATGTAGGCGATCGGATAGGCTACGAGGCCCATCCGTCCCCAGAAGACCCATCTCCTCCTGTCCCGGTCGACGAGCCTTCCCACCAGAGGCTGGAATCCGATGGTCGCCGCGACCGCAATGACCTGGGCAACACTGTATTCGAAGAGGGACATGTTGACAATCTTCACCGTCGTTATGGTGAAAAGCGGCCAGCCGAAGCCCCAGAAGAAACCGTAGAAGCCGGTGACGGCGTAGTACCTCCTCATGCGGGCGGTTCCCAAACCATCCAGAGAGCGCTGCACCACCGGTCTCTCCTTCATGCCCCTAAGCATGAGCGCCGAGACCACGAATACGACTCCCGCGAGCGCGTCGAGTATGGCGTAGGACGGGTTCACTGCGGTGATCGCGGTCGTGATTAGAAGCGCGATCAGGGCTCCGTAGCTCCCGAGCTGGGCAAAGTTCGCAAGGAACGCGCCCCTTCGACCTCCCTCGGAGGCTTCCCCGAGGAATGAAGACCAGCCGGCAGCATAGAAGCCTAGACTGAGGGTGATGGCCGTGTAGGCGACCGCGAGGACGGTGGTAGCCGTTACCAGGGAAGTGAGAAGCCAAAGAGTCCCCATGACTCCACTGAAGAGCATCGCCAGTGCAAGGCGCTTGGAGAGGCGGTCTGCGATCCTGCCTCCGATGAGCTGCGTGATAGATGAAGCGAGGGTGCTTATGGCCTGGACGTAGCCGATCAGTAGGTCACTCCCACCGGAGGAGGTGACGTTGAATGCAACGAAGGGGCTCGCTAGGTTGTTTGCAAGCGAACTAAGGAGGGCGTGAAGCCGAACCCTGAGTTCCGTCAAGACACCGCTACCACGGCCAGCCATCGCTCGCCCCTAAGACGTCGGTCAAATGATTCTTCCGTTCTTCCTCTTCACACCTTATGAATGGGCACGGGCTGTGCGGCAGGGCCGGGCGTGCCGGGGTGGCAGAGTGGTTAATGCGCGGGCCTTGAGATGCCACAAGAGAGCCCGTGACCTTCGGGTCGCGTGGGTTCGAATCCTACCCCCGGCGCCACTTGCCGTGCGACCGCTCGACCAGCCTCACTCGGTGCCATTGACGACCTCAAAGCGCTTTGTTTCTCAACTGTGAGAAACGACCTTCCACCTCATAAGCGGCCGTCAGTTCCCCGACTACCGGCGTGCAGACAATAACCGCTCGGCGAAGGGTCATAGATTCCAGAGGGACATGGTGTCCTCCAACTCCGCTGACAGACCTCTTCAAAGCATGGAGGGAGGCCTCCATCGGCGAAGAAATCGAGCTATGGGCAACGGAGCCGGGAGTGGAAAAGGACGTGAAGGCGTGGGTGCGCAAGAGCGGCAACCGCCTGTTGCAAGTCACAAGGAACGGCGAGCAGGTCAAGATAGTAGTGAAGATTACCCGAAAGGGCAAGAGGACCGAATGGATATCCGCAGCCAAGAAGAGCATCCGCGATCCAGACGAAGTTAAGGAGACGCCAAAGGGGAAACTACAGCTAGTTAGCATCGGCGGATTCACTCTGGGTCTCCGCACCCTTCAACCAGGCTGGAGATGGTCGACTTCTATGAAGCCAATCGCGAAGACTCAATCCTGCAAGATTCGCCACGTGGGCTACGTCATCTCGGGAAGAATGGCCTTCTCCATGGACGATGGAACCAAACTCGAGGTCGAGCCCGGCGACGTTTTCGACGTGCACTCGGGGCACGATGCATGGATTGTCGGCGCGGAACCATCCGTGTTTGTCGACCTCATAAGCGCTGACGCCTTCTCGCAGCGTTCCAACGGCAGCTCCTTGGAACGCTGAACCGCCTAGGAATTGTCCCGAACGCTGTAATCCGACTTCTCCCTCGGAACTATTCCTATGGAAGAGAAACCCTGAATCTCCCCTAAGGTGCTAGTTCTAATCGACGACAGACTGCTACTTGACTACTTCAGCGAACATCCGGGTCTTACGAAGCCTTTCCTCGATAGCTTTCCTTACAAGGTTGCAAGCTTCGCCGATCCGCGCGTCGGCTAGGCTGTAGGATATCTTCGACCCGGACCTCTTTGTCTCCAGCAGGCCGAACTGTCTTAGGACACTGAGGTGCTGAGAAAGATTCGCCTGTGGAATCCCGGTCATTTCCACCAACTCGGTCACACTTCTTTCCCCCTGCTTCAAGATGTTCAGGATCTGAATCCTCTTGGGGTGCGACATCCCCTTGCAGAATTCCGCCTGCATCCTGCAAAGTTCGTCTTCGACTCCCCTGTTGGTGAGAATCTGCACCTCTATCTCCCCTGTGTCACCTGCGGAAGGGGTGCGACCATGGCCTTTTCTTCCGCCTTTGCGACGGGCTTTCTCGTCTGCCCGAAGAAGATGTCGAAAATCCATTCCAGACTCCCCCCAAGTGCCCGCCAGTAGAGTAGCACGAAGGACTTCTTCATGACGTACTTGACGAACGACGGCTTCTGGTCCGACGCTGGCGACGTGTATGTCGCGGAGACGAAAATGGCCCGCCTCCCGCCGACCTCCATTGGACAGTTTATCCTTCCATTGTACTCCAGACGTTCAGTGGATCCCTCAAGATCGGAGACTATGTTCTTCGCCACCACCACGGACTGCAGGTGGGCGACCACTCCGGACTTCGACACCGGAATATCGGTTGCGTCTCCGAGGGCATAGACGTCGCTGTACCCCTTCACGTTCATCGTTCCTCTTTCAGTCGGAATCCAACCGTCCTGGTCTCCGATGGAGGATCTTAGGATAACGTCTGCCCCTCGATGAGGCGGCACAGTGATCAGCATATCGTATTCGTATGACTCACCCTCAAGCGAGGAGATCGTGTGCGACTTCGGGTCGACCGAATCGACGTTGAAGAACGGTACCACTTCGACTCCCTTTTCCTCTAGGAGTGGAGCCACTACATTGGAGATCTTCTCCGCTGGGTAGGGCCTGGGGTAGGGGGTGAGGAACTTGATGGTGACCCTGTCTCTGATTCCCCTCTTTGTGAAAAGTTCGTCCAACATGAACGCTGCCTCGTTCGGAGACGGAGGGCACTTGTGTGGAGTTCCTGCAATCGCAATGACTATGGTGCCTCCCTTGAAGCTCTGCAGAGCACTCCAGAGCCGCCCGGCGTCTCGAGGCCCAGTGTGGAAGTTGAACGAGTCTTCCCTCAATCCAGATATCCTGTCGGGGTCCGCGACCGCCCCTGTGGCAATTACGAGGTAGTCGTAGCTCAGTTTCCTGCCTCCCTCCGTTAGGATTCTCTTCCCCTTCAGGTCGATGGTCGCCGCCGGGTCCTCGATGAAGGTCACTCCATCGGAGAGGAGGTCGCGCTCTTCTCTCACGAAGCTTTCAGGGGACGCTCCCTTGAATGCGATGTCCAAGTTCGCAGGCTGGAAAGGATGCTTGGCTCCCTCTCCGACCAGAGTTACGGAAACGTCTCCATCCCTGATCCTCCCCCTAAGGGACGAAGAAAGGAGGTTGGCCGTTAGCGTCCCCCCTGTCCCCGACCCCACCACCAGGATTTGCTTCATCTTGAGCCGTCCCCTACTTTCCCTTTCTGACGATTCCGACGACTATCTTGGTGTAGTCCTTCTCCTCTACGATTTCGACGACGCTGTTCCCGCTCTTCCTCGCCCATGCGGTCACGTCACTCTTCGCAGCTGGGTCCGTCGCCCAGAGTTCGATGACGTCCCCCACCTGGGAGTTTCTGTAGGCCTTGAAGAGGTCGGTGATTGGCCCAGGGCAGAAGCTGCCCCGGGAGTCGACTACTTTCCTCTGCTGGATTGTTGACATCTCTCTCCACCTAGATGAAGATGATCTGTCCGCCCTCGCCCAGTTCCAGCATGGTGGCGGCTCCGACTATGTCATCCACTTCAGGAATCAGCATCTCTTTGCTGATGCCCATGACTTCCAGCGTGGACGAGCAGGCGTGGAGCTTCACACCGAGATCCTTCGCCGTCCTGATCATCTCCGGGATAGGCGGCATCTTTGCCTTCTCGATCTTCCCCTTCATCATCCGAGTTGCCATCGCCGTCATCCCTGGAATCATTCCAAGTATGTTCGGCATGGGCATCCCTGGGTTTCCGACCGGGGCGACCTTCAGTGACCCGACGGTCTTCTTGTTGAGGACGTTCATCCCCCAGAAGGTGAAGAACATGTGGACTTCCCTTCCCATCGTCGCGCCTGTGGTCGCTATCATGAACGCGGGATAGACCATATCCAGCGTCCCCTTCGACAGGATCACGAGCAATTTAGAATCCTGCACGGTCCTGTCTGCGGTTTGCGTGGCTACTATCTGTGCCATTCTCTCACTTGGATATTCGGGCTTTCGAATATGCTAATAAGACGAGGAGACAATTCTCATAGTTGGGAAAGCATGCGGG
>JAPCJI010000006.1 GCA_027887005.1 Nitrososphaerota archaeon | reverse complement strand
GCTTGGTCGGGCCCGAATCTTCTCTCCAGCGCTGTAGGATTCGCTTAATATTCTAAGCGAATCCCTTCCGGCCCAGACCCTTGGCCTGAGTGTATAACCCGCCTTAAATGCGCACGACGTCAGTACTCCCATGGAGCCGAAAGGGGAGCTCGGCAACGGGAGGACGGTCGATCTGCGCGACTTCAAGGAAAGACTTCGGAAGAAGCTTCCTCCGGACAGCCCTGTCTTGTCAGATCTGCTTTTGGAGCCCGACAGCATGCCGCTCGACAGAGCCGAAGTTCTGATTCCTCACTACCTGCAGAGGCTGGAGAGGGAGCTCGAGAAGCGCGAAGCGTCGGGCCCCCTCGTCTTCCGCCCCTCTTAGCAACCTAGCCGACCCGGAGCCCTATCACGGCCTTGCCGTTCGGCAAATCCCTCTTGTAGTCCCATCCCTGCTCTATCCAGCGCTCGAGCTCCTCCGCGGGCACCACCTTCTGCGACCCTCCATTCAGCCCGAGCATCTGCTTCGACTTCTCGTGTATCAGGTCCTGCAGCTTCTCCATCGAGAGACTGGTTACATCTCCTAGGGCGAGGAGCTCCTCGCCGGTGTACCCGAACATCTTCAGGGCCTCCACCCTCGCCGTGTTCACCACTTCGTCCTTGCTGATGCTCGGCTGGACCGTGGTCGCCAGGTGCGCCTCGGCTGCCCGTGCGTACGCCTGCCTCATCCCTTCGAGGAGGTCCTCCGGCAGCAGCCCCTTGTTCAGGGTGTAGACGTGCTCGATGTCCCCGATGTGCCCCATCCAGAAGACGCGGTAGTCCTTGATCACCTTGCCGTCCTGCTCCGCCCCCATCATCCTGGTGTCGAAGTACCGCCTCAGGACGTAGGGCCTCCACGAGAACCCCGCGGCCCTGATGGCGAACCTGACGGAGTCGCTGATGTTGCATGTCCTCACGTGCCTGCCGATGTGGTGAGGGTTGTGGGGGTTCGCGGTCACTATGGGGGAGGAGGCGCCAACCGTCTCCCCCAGGGTCTCCATCCTCCATTCGAGGTACTGCTTCAGGTAGGTGCACCCCTGCTCGGGAAGGAACGTGGCGTACTGCCTGCCGGTCTTGGACACCGTCCTCCTCACCACCACCACGGCCGGCACCTTCAGGAAGCTCACATGGCGCCTGCCGTCCTCAGTCTTGACGACCATCTCCGGGAGGTCCGAGACCCTCAGGCCGTCGTCCGAGTCCCTGCTCCCAATCACGCCCGGCCTCACCCCGGAGAAGGCCATGAGCGCGCAGCAGACCTTCTTCTGGAGGTCAGCGTGCTCGAGGATCGAGTGGAGCTCCTGGCGGGACGGGATCCGCTCGTTGTCGTAGAGCCCGACGTCCCTCGAGAGCCTGACCTGCCTGGTCACCTCGAGGTCGTTGAAGCGCCACCACCCCTTCAGGGTCTTCACGTAGCTGGCGATGCTGGAGCTCCTTGTCCCCCCCTCCTCCATGCGAGAAACCACCCTGAGCAGGAAGGCCCCGGCCTCCCCCTTGGACATCCGCGCCAGGTCCTTCTGGGTGACCTGGAAGAGGGCGCAGACCCTCCCCGCCCGCCTCAGGGTGACCTCGGCGTTGACCTTGCTCCCCCTGGCTATGTTCTCGATCCAGGACGAGAAGTTGTCGTCCTCGTCCATAAGGTGCCTGTAGCTGCTCCTCCGGAAGAGTTCGGTCACGCCGTTAGATGCAATTCTTGCATTTAACGGGCGGGGTTCGGACTCGTATGAGTGCGGGCCCGACGGGAATCGAACCCGTCAAGGGGGCGTCGCCTGACCCTCGGGTTAAAAGCCCGATGCTCTACCTGAGTTCTCTCCTGTTGTGGAACTAAGCTACGGGCCCGCCCCGCTCATCGCGATTGATGGTGTATTTTACATTGAGTCATCTGAGCAGGCGTCTGACGGTGACGAGGCTGTCCTTCATCCCTTTAGTGTCTTCGTAGGGGGTCTCCATGATGATTGGCCTCTCCGTGAGGCCTTTGTAGTGCAGGAAGGCCCTGGCCCCCCTGGTCCCGATCTTCCCCTTCCCGATGTTCTCATGCCTGTCGAGGTTGCTGCCCAGGGCGCCCTTGGAATCGTTGAGGTGGACTACCTTGAGTCTGTCGTAGCCGACGCACTGGTCAAAGAGGTCCATGGTCCTCCCCACCGACTCTTCATTCCTCAGGTCGAACCCTGCGGCGAAGGCGTGGCAACTGTCAAAACAGACACCCACTCTGTTGTCCTTCTTTACCCTGTTCAAGATCAGCCTCAATTCTTCGAACCTGGCGCCCACGCTGTTCTTTTGGCCCGCCATGTTCTCGAGCAGTATCGTCGTTTCCCCGTCGCTGCCTGCGAGGGCCCCGTTGACAGCCTCCGAAATGTTGCGCACCCCCAGCATCGTGCCGCCCCCCTTGTGGCTCCCCAGGTGAATGACGAGGTAGTCGATTCCCAGGTCGTCGCAGCGCTTCACCTCCGCGTCCAACGTGTCCCGGCTCTGTCTCAGGATAGCCTTCTCTGGTGAGGCGAGGTTCGGAAGGTAGGGCATGTGGTCGACGACGCTCTTGAACCCTGATCTCTGTCGCTTCTCATGGAAAGATGCCATCACCTCGTCTGGGATAGGCTTGAACTTCCACTGGTTGGGATTGCGGGTGAAAACCTGGAAGGTCGTGGCCCCGATTTCCAGGGCTCTGTCAAAGGCCAGGTCGAGGGACTGGGCGCTGGAGACGTGGAGCCCAAGCTGAAGATCTGGCACAGACAAAATGGGCAGAGGGTGGGTTTATGGGCGTTTCCGACCGTAACCCACGCTCTACTGTTCTTTTCTCTCGCTTAGCGTTTCTTCGGCTTCGCCTTTAGGGTCGCCTTGGAACCCGCCGTGCTTCTGACCGGGGCAGTCCTGCGCCTGTAGGTCCTGGTAGGCTTCTTCGAGATGGATGGTGCCCCAAAGGATGTCACTGAAGATGACGGGTAGGTGACTGGAGCTGGTGCGGGTTGCACCGACTCGTACAGCGCGGGGGCAGAGAACGGAACAGGCTCGACTGCGGCAGGTGTTTCTGGAGCTGGAACCTCGACCACCTGTTCCGTCGCTGGAGTGTAAGACTCTAGTGACGTCACTGAGGTGCTGGATTCCTTCTTCCTCCGGTGTCCTAGGTAGCCCTTCGGTGCTGCGTACAGCACCGCGACAGCGCCGACGCTGACGCCAAGCAAGACAGTCCATAGTTCAAGGGCCATTGTCAGTCATGATAGGGGCCCGGTAGGGGTCTTCAGACGAGGAGTCTAACATGATATACAATTACATCAGGTTCTGTCAACCAAAAGGAACCCGGGGATGCGCTGTTCGGATGCTTCGGAGACTCGCAAGCGAAACCAATTCTTATATCGAAGAAGTCCCGCATAGGAAGTCGTGATGATGCCTGTCCAATGGGACAAGATTTGCACGGAGATGTTCAAGTTCGATAGGCGAGTGAGGTCTGCCCAGGTTATGGATGAGACCGGGAGGCAGATAGCGGGAGGCATGAAGAAGGGAATACCTTCTCTAGAACCGCAGAGCGAAGACCTGAGGTTGATGGCCAACATCACGATCCAGCTGAGCACCGACAAGACCTGGGACAGATTCTTCGGAAAGAGCCAGTTCACCTTCATCAAGAGAGAGCGGCTGAATATCATGACCTTCGCTCTGGGGAACAAGATGATTCTTGTTTCGACTGAGCCCGACTTCACGCTTCAACAGGCCCAGGACCTAAGGAACCAGATAGTAACGAACCACTCTTCTGAGGTCAGATAAAGGGGACTGAGTTAGGCCTAGTTTAGACCTAGCTCAGGGAATTTTGCTTGGACGAGTCCTAGTTCGCCTTGAAGAGTTCTGATGCGTTCAGCGTACTTCTTCATGTCGGCTGTGTTGTTCTGGATTTTTCCGACCTTGTAGCCTCGCCACGCCTTTTTTAGGGCTCCCCAAGTCTGACCTTTGGAGTACTGGGTAGACATGAAACGAATACCTGTCGCTATTCGGATATAAGCCTTCGCGTCTCATGTCGCGAGAGCTGTGCGTTAGTTAGCCCCCGACCATCAAATCCCGTTGCCCGATTGGATTGCAGCGAAAGGAGAGGCAACCCCCCCACCTTTTGGCGCTGGTCAGACGGGTCCAGAATACGGTAGGACCATGTTCTCCTGAAATTTGGTCTTGGCGGCCTTAGCAAAAGGTATGGCTACTCACGATCAGTCATCAGACGTCTCCTGCGCAGCTCCTAGGCGGGCTTGACTTCGAAGGGCACTCTGTTCCCGTTGTGGTCGTAGACCCCTATGCTCGATGAGTTGGAGAAGGGATACCCCATGATGACCATGATCTTTCCAGTCGCATGGAGCTTGTCCTGGTCGGATGGGTTCGCGTTTCCTGAAGGATGGGAGTGGGCAACCCCTAGGTATGACATGTCGATGGGGAGCATCCACCAGTTGAACGAGGAATAGGAGTGGGCATGGACCGCGGCCGGCGGGACCGCGACGCTGGTCACCTCCACGATTCCTTTCTTCGACTTCCCGCGGAGCAGTAGGATGCCTTCGTTTGGGTAGGCCATCTTGGAATACGTGAGGAGACTGTCTAGGACCTGGGCCGCGAGGACGACTTTCTGGACTGGCAAGCCTATCGCCTAGCGCAGCATCCTGACGAAGTTGCCGACGACCCTGAACCCGTCGGGGCTCTCGGACGTGTAGCGCTCTGGATGGAACTGAACGCCGTAGAGAGGCCGCTTGGAATGCTTCATCGCTGCGATCCTGCTCGTCTCGCTACTGGCGAGTAGTCGGAAGGAATCGGGTAGGGACTCGACGATTTCGTGCCGCGACTCCATTAGCATGGCTGGACTCGATAGCCCTTCGAAGATCGGGTCCTCGACTATGGGTTCCGTCTTGACAAACTCTAGCACGTGCTCGGTGTCCTCGATGACCCTTGAGCCGAAGGCATGGGCCATCATCTGATGCCCGAAACACACCCCTAGAACCGGGACTAGGGTCTTCAAGATGGCCTCGACTTCGCCACGGAACTTGACCTGCGTGCTCTCCTTGGAGAGCATGTCCGGGGCGCCGCTGAGCGCTACGCCGTCGAACTGGTCGAACTTCGTAGCTGAAGACTCGCTCCAATCGATGGAAGTGACCTGGGCGCCATTGTCCGAGAGGCTCCGCCTCAGCCTTTCGAAGCGCTCGAGAGTGGGATAGTTGTTGACGGCCAGGACCTTGACCAAAGCTAGGATGGCGGTGCGGTCAACTGGATATGAACTTTCGGCAGTCCGCACATGGTTGGGTCGGACCGAGAATCTCTCCTGTTCTCGCCCTCCACTTAGGGAACCTTGCTATTAGGAGGTGACGAGTGGACCATTAATGTGCGAAAGTCGACGTCGATGCTGGCGGCGGTGATCCTTTGCCTGGGGCTACTCGCCGCGAGTGCACTCTACTACGAAGGAGTTCCAAGAGGAGGAACCGGGACGAGCGCAAGGTCGGGTACGCTGTCGAGCCAGGCAACACTGGTCGAGTCGAATGTGACGATTAATGGCACGAAGTACTGGTCTGGGACCCTCACGCTCTTCTACAACTTGACGTCAATCAGCTTCGGAGGAGTTACCTTCAATTTCTCCGACCCCTGCAACTACCACCCAAGCGGAGTACTCGTTTGTCGGGATAAGTTGGTCAACATGTGGTGTTCACCATACCCCTACATAGTGGCGACGATCTGTCAAGAGCCACTTCCGCAGGTGAAGATGGTCTTCGCTGATGGAAGCATGGAGTATTTCAACAAGGCAACCATGATCAACGGGACCATGTGGTCTGACTTTCCGAGATCATACCCTTGGTTCACCTCGCACCTGAACCCAAGGGTCGGGATTGAACTTAATACGAATCATGCGCCTCCGGACACACTGACCCTCCTGGTCAGTGCGTGAGAGGACCAGAGAGTTTCAGGGCGCAGGACAGAGACAAAAGATGAGGTAGAATCCAAGTATCGGGGAAAAGGGTTTAAAAAGAGACGCGGGAGCATCGCACAAAAGGAGCTAGGAAAAGAAAATGTTTGCACCTTCGGCAGGATACGACCGGGCCATCACCATCTTCTCACCAGACGGGCGCCTGTACCAGGTCGAGTACGCCCTCGAGACGGTCAGAAGGGGTAGCCTTGCGGTCGGCATCAGGACAAAGGAGGGCATCGTGCTAGCCGTAGAAGAAAAGGGTCGGAAGCTCCAGAGCGACGATTCTGTAATCAAGATGTTCCAGATCGACGACCACGTGGGCGCGGTCGGTGCTGGCTACATCCCCGACGCGCGGATACAGGTGGACAGCGCCAGAGTAATGGCTCAGAGCAACAGGCTGATCTACGACGAGCCGGTCGATGTGGAGGCGATAGCGAAGAGGATAGCCGACATGAACCAGCAGTACACCCAGTATGCAGGTGTGAGGCCCTTCGGCGTCTCTCTGATAATCGCAGGAGTAGACGAGAGCAGCGGGCCCGTGGTCTATTTGGCAGACCCCACCGGGACCTACTCTGGATTCCACGCGATAGCCATCGGCCAAGGGAGTGACCAGGTCAACGACTACCTGGAGAAGAACTACTCCTCAGACCTGTCCCTTGACACTGCCGTCACGCTGGCAATCGAATGCATCTACCTCGTGAGCGAGGACAAGTCGGGCACGGGGCACATCAAGGTCGCCGTGGTCGAAGCAGAGTCCAAGAAGATGAGGAGGCTCACTGAACAGGAGGTAGGCAAGAACGCAGCGGCTGCCAGGACCAAGTCAGAAAAGCCACCCGCCAAGAGCTCCTGAGTAGCGAGTCTCTACATTGAGCGGCAGCTTCGGACATGGGGGCGGAGAGTACAGACCTAGGACGAAGGAGACGTCGAAGTTCACCACAGTACACATCACCATCGAAGGGGAGCACTATGAGATCCTGGTCAACCCGGACGCCGCCTTGAGTTTCAAGCAGGGGAGGGCCGTCGAGCCTTCTCAGGTGATTGCCGCCGATGAGGTCTATTCAGACTCCAAGAAGGGACTGCGGGCCAACAGCGAGCATCTAAGGAAGCACTTCGGGACCGACGACCATGCCAAGGCAGCCCTCGAGGTGCTGAAGCGCGGCGAGCTGAACCTGACTCAGGACCAGAGGAGGAAGCTTACCGATGAGAAGAGAAAAGCCGTCATAGCGACGATTTCAAAGACCTTTGTCGACCCGAAGACCATGCTGCCTCACCCCCCTCTGAGGATCGAACAGGCCATGCAGGAGGCCAAGGTCACCATAGACCCGTTCCAGGATGCGAACGAGCAGATGAAAGTGGTGGTCGAGAAGCTCAGGACCATCCTACCCATGAAGTCGGAGAAGGTGAAGCTGCAGGTGAAGGTGACTGCCCAGTACTCAGGTCAGACCATCGGGATACTCAAGAACTACGGCGAGATCCTGAAAGAAGATTGGGGGGCAGACGGGACGCTTTCAGCAATAGTAGAAATACCAGCTGGCGGACAGCCTGGTCTGCTGGACCGGCTCGGTTCGACTACGAAGGGTGCGGCCCAGGTTACAATGGTGAAATGAAGCTATGCCAATGGTAGAAAGGAAGCAGGTAATTCCCGGAGACGTGATAGCCAGAGGAAACTATCAATTCGGGAACTACGTCGAGAAGCGAGGGGACGAGTACGTGGCGCTCAGGGTCGGGCTCGCCGAGATCAGCCCTGAGGAGATAAAACTCAACCCACTGACCGGCCCCTACCTCCCCAGGCCTGAGGACCAGGTGATAGGCAAGGTGGTCGACATAAACGGGTTCGGATGGGTGGTGGACATCAACTCATGCTTTGAAGGGTTCCTGCCGGCTTCGTTCGTTTTCGGGAGGGAGTTCTCCCCGGCGACCCATGACCTCTCATCGAAGTTCAAGATAGGAGACGTGATCGGAGCGAGGATCGAGTCCTTCGACCGTTCCAGGGACCCGCAGCTCAGCATAAGAGGGGAGGGCTACGGTAAGATCCCGCGGGGCGAGATCACCAAGATATCGCCGACGAAGGTGCCGCGACTCATCGGCAGGAGGGGCGCGATGATCAACCTCATCAGCGAACGCACAGGCTGCGACGTCCAGGTTGGACAGAACGGAGTAATAGTGGTCGTGGGACCCCCAGAAGGCATCGTGAAGACGGCCAACGTGATCAAGATGATAGAGCAAGAAGCGCACGCGGCTGACCTGATGAGCAGGGTCGAGGAATACCTTGGAGGGAGTGCAAGTGCAGCCTAAGAAGAAACTCATGGATGGAGACGGGAAGAGGCTCGACGGGAGGAAGTGGAACGAGCTGAGGCCCATCTCGATGGAGGTAGGCCTTCTCAAGAACGCGGACGGTTCGGCATACATCGAATGGGGGAAGAACAAGATCATGGCCGCGGTCTACGGGCCGAAGGAGGTCCACCCGAAGCACCAGGTGCTCCCCGACCGGGCCCTGCTCAGGAGCAGGTACCACATGGCTCCGTTCTCGGTGGACGAGAGGAAGAACCCCGCCCCCTCAAGGAGAGAGATTGAAATCTCCAAGGTGATGAGGGAGGCTTTGCAACCCGCCGTGGTGGTCGAGGACTATCCGAGGACGGCGATCGAAGTCTGGGTTGAGGTACTCCAGTCGGACGGCGGCTCGAGGGTTGCGGGAATCACGGCGGCTTCGCTTGCCCTTGCGGACGCCGGGATCAACATGAGAGACCTCGTCGTTGGGTGCTCCTGCGGCATCATCGAATCTGAAGTGGTGGCTGACCTGGACGACACCGAGGACAAGGAAGGGAGCGGGGACATGCCGGTCGCCATAATGCCCACGCTCAACCAGGTGACTCTGCTCCAGGTCGATGGGATATACTCCAGAGAGAAGTTCCAGAAGGCCTTCGAACTGGCGATTGAAAAGGGGAAGGAGATCTATGCCATGCAGAGGACTGCCCTGACCAAGAGGTTCTTCGGCGGGGATGCAACGTCAACTACTTCGATGGAGGAGAGTGCTGAGTAGATGTCGATGAAGAAGAACTACGTCGTCGAGACGATCAGGAAGGCCCACTTGGTTGAGCTGCTCGCCCAGGGGAAGAGGCTGGACGAGCGGGCCCCGGAGCAGCACCGGCCGATCACCATCAAGACGGGGATAATCCAGAAGGCCAACGGTTCGGCCATGGTCACCCTTGGGAACACAGAGGTGATAGCTGGAGTGAAGATAGCGACTGGCACACCGTTCCCCGACACCCCGGACAAAGGGCTGCTGGTGGTCAACGCCGAGATACTCCCCATGGCTTCGCCCTACGCCGAGCCTGGCCCTCCTTCGGAGGAGGCGATCGAGCTGGCGAGGGTAGTGGACAGGGGAATACGCGAGTCGGAGATGGTCGACCTGAAGAAGCTCTGCCTCATCGAGGGGAAGACCGTCTACACGGTCTTCGTGGACGTAAACATAATGAACGTGGACGGGAACCTCTTCGACGCGACCAGCTACGCTGTCGTTTCCGCCCTCCGCACTGCGAAGATGAAGAAGTACGCCGTCGAGGGGGACAAGGTAGTGGCCAAGGACGAGCAGGTTCCGGTGCCCGTCGAGCGGACGCCCGTCTCCATCACAATGGCTAGGATCGGCGATGCTCTGATAGTCGACCCCAACTCCGAGGAGGAGGGGGCCATGGACATGCGCATCACCATAACCACCGACGACGACGGCAACGTGGTCGCGAGTCAGAAGGGAGAGGCGAGCACGATCACGCCCGCCCAGGTCCTCCAGGCCGTGGACATCTCAATCAGGTTAGGCAAGGAGATCAGGGACCAGATCGTCGAGGCGACGAAGTAGTGCCAAAGGCGAAGGAAAGCCTCAGGGGGCTGGGCGCGAAGTACGGGGGAACCCTTCGAAAGAGGTATGCGAGGATCTTCAGGACCCTGAAGGCCACTAGGGAGTGCCCTTCCTGCTCCAGCCTGAAGCTCAGGAGAACCTCGTCCGGGATTTGGAAGTGCAAGTCCTGCGGATACACCATCGCCGGAGGGGCCTTTGACCTCACCCCGCCGAAGTCCCGGTAAACCCATCGAGTCGGTTCAGCTAAGAATAACCTTCAAGGCTGACAGGGCGACCGCAGCTTCGCTCAAGAAGTCCATCCCTTTTGCGGTGCTGAGGGACGGAGGGTGCGAGGTCAAGGTCGAAGGGGAGAGTCCCGGAGAGGTGGCGGAAAGGGCGCGTGAGATGCTGGAAATACTCAGGGGAATCGCCCAAACCCAGAAAGGCTATAAGCAGTCAGAGGGGTTGTCGAAAAAGAATTGAGCCAAGCAGAACTTCCTCCCTACCTCAGAGAGCAGCTGGCCAGGTATGACCAGATTCAGCAGAACCTGCAGTCGGTGCTCGTGCAGAAGCAGCAGGTGGAACTTGAATTCAACGAGACTGAGAAGGCGCTGGAAGAGCTGGGGAAGGCATCCGATTCTGAGGCGATCTACAAGTTTGCTGGGAACCTGCTGGTACGGGTCCAGAAGGAAGCCATGGTCAAGGAGCTCAACGAGAAGAAGGAGCTCGGGAGCACGCGGAAGATGGTCCTTGCGAAGCAGGAGTCGAGGTTCAGAGAGAGCTTGAAGGACCTGCAGACGAAAATCGACGACGCGGTGAAGGGCAGGCAGGCCCAGCAGTCTCAGCCGCAGCCGCCAGGCGACGCCTAGGCCGTCTGCGTCCCTTGACAAGAGAAAACCAGAGCAAGTTTCCGTTCATGGAGCCGCTGGGAATCGGGAAGGCGGCCGTCGTTTGTCACAGAAGCGCAGACGCTGACGCATATCTTTCTGCCTACGCCCTCTCTTCCCTGCTGAGGGCGCTCTCACCGAAGTGCGAGGTAGACATTGTTACCCCGGGAGGGATGACCACCCTTACGACCAAGCTCAGCAGGCGGTTCCCTCACAGGACTGTGGAGAAGAGTGACGAGGAATACCAGCTTTACGTTGCGGTGGACGTAGGGGACGAAGAGCTCCTCAATGACTGGAAGGGGAAGATGGCCATGAGCGGGGCCGTCAGGATACTCGTGGACCACCACCCGCTGAGGAACAGGTCAGTCTATGACCACGTCATCGTCGACGAGACGGCGACGTCGGCAGCCGAAGTGGTCTTCGGGCTCTTCTTAGAGCTCAAGGTGGAGATCGACTCCAAGACGGCGCAGGCTCTCCTGGAAGCGGTCATGTTCGATTCATCGCATCTTGCCATTGCCGGACCAGGTGCCCTCAGAGCGGTTGTGAAGTTGTTGGACGCCGGCGCTGACGTCGGCCTGGCGAGGAAGGAGCTGAGGAGCGAGCCCGACCGCGGCGAGGTGATGGCGAAGCTGAAGGGGGCCCAGCGACTGAGGGTCTTCAGGCTGGGCGATTGGACCTGCGCGACGAGCATTGTCGGGTCGTTCCAGGCGCATGTAGCCCGGTCGCTCGTCTTCTTGGGGGCGGACGTGGCGATTGTGGGGGGAGAGTCTGAAGGCGAGACGAGGGTCAGCCTGAGGTCAACACAAAGGTTCCATGAAAACACGGGGCTGAAACTGGGGACAGAGGTCGCCGAGGAGGTCGCCGGACGGCTCGGCGGGCACGGAGGAGGACATGCCACAGCAGCGTCTCTCTCGACACAGGCTCCGGAGGAAGACGCAGTCAAGGAGACCATGGCAAGGGTAGCGGGACTGCTGGGCGCAGAAGCCAGCGAAGTAACCTGACCCGGTCGTCAGGGTAAGAACTTCTTCGAAAGGGGGCTCCTCAGGAAACCTTCGAAGGACAGCCTGAACCACGGAGTGAAGGCGTCGGGACGAGACCGCACTTCGCCCTGGATCTCCCGGAGAGGCGCCCAGCGGAGAGCCATGACCTCGTCCTTGTTGGCCTTCACCTTTCCGTCGAACTCGCCGACCAGGAGCTTGCAGAACTCGTTCTCTGCGTTCTTCCCCTGGGGGGCGAAGTACACGAATGAATGGGCCTCGTCCAAGTGGCCGAATCGCGCCTCCAGCTCCTGAAGGCCCTTCCGCGCCGCTGCCTGGTCGTAGGTCTCGCCGGGGTAGACGTGGCTGGTGAAGGACACGTCCCAGGCTCCAGGCCAGAGGAGCTTCTTGGTGCTTCTCTGCTGCAACAGCATCTTGCCGCCATGGAAGAGGAACACGGTGTAAGCTCTGTGCCTCTTTCCCCGACCGGAGTGGCAGTTCTCTCGGGTGTCTGTGCCGATCTGATTGTCGTTCTCGTCGACGAGTACGAGGATTTCCTGGTTGGGCAAGGACGGGCGTGAGGAGGCTTCAAGATACATAAGGTCATCGATGGATTATATGCCTGAAGAAGCCGGCCTGGCCGATGGCTCTGAGGTTCGCCGGGGAAGTGTTCAGCGGCATAGGGAAGGGGAAGTACTACGTGGGGCACCCGGAGTATCAGAAGAGGTTCGACAGGGCCCTCGGCTACAAACCATACCCGGGTACGCTGAATGTCAGACTGCTGGACCCCGGTGATAGGAAGGAGGTGGGAGAGCTTAGGGCCAGGAAGGGAATCAGGATAGACCCATTCACCTTTCAGGGAGAGGGATTCAGCGCGCTGACCTGCTTTGACGGAGCCATGTCGGGAGAGCGGGTGACCGTCCTCCTCATCGACATCACGCATTACAACGAGAGTGTAGTTGAACTCATTTCTCCAGTATTCCTTCGGGGGAGGTTCGGGCTGAAGGACGGAGACAGAGTTGAGTTCACAGTCGAGCCGGGGGACTCTACTCCAGGTATGCGGTGACTTCGCATTCGTCCCCTTCGTCGAGCTTGAGCGTCTTCCTCAGGTCGAGGGGGGAGATGACCTCGAGGACCGAGCTGTCGTAGTGCGTCCGCTCGATTGCGAGGACAGCGCCCGGGATCCTACCTTCGATTTCGGCCCTGAAGCACTTGACCGGACCGTAGGTCCTGTCCTTGTCCTCGAAGCCGGGGATCTCGACTCCTTGGAGGGACTCGAGCTGCCTCCTCTGTTCGATTTGTACGGGCGAGGAGAGGCGCAGGTTCAGGGTGCCGGGGAAGGGTCGGAAGCCGAGCATTGATTGGAAGTGACTGGAATACCCCTTCATCGAGACATAGTATCCGCCCTCCCTGAGTCCGTTGAAGACGGTCCCGGTGAAGGTGAGGTCCTTCTTCTGGTCCTCGAAGGCGCTCCGGAGCTCGCCGTAGAACGAGCGCACTTCATGGAGGCCTGAGTCCGTGAGCCTGACGCTGAAGCCCCTGCCGGAGTGCAATCTTTCGATGAAGCCGTCCCGCTCCAGGTCCGCGAGCCTTTTCGAGGCCGCCTGCTGGCTGATGTCAAGGCGTTTACCGAGGTCGAAGGATGAGAGCTTGATGTAGGAGTGGGCGGCTTTCAGTCTCAACAGCTCCGCGAGGGTGGTCAGCTGCTGAGGTTTGGGGGCGCGCGTCTTTCTTGGCATCTACAACCGCAGTTGTACTTACCAAAATATTATAAGTCTACTGGATTCGGACCGATTCATGGGAGAGAAGGGCTCCTGGGGCAGGCTGGACACCAGGTCCGTAGCTGGGATAGCGGTATTCAGCTCGCTGGCAGTCATGCTGGCCGCCGTCTCCCAGTCGCTCGGGCTCAACTTCCCGCTCATCCCATATCTGCAGTTCGACCTCGGGGAGGTGGCGATAATCCTGGCATTCTTCATTTTCGGGCCGGTGCCTGCATTCCTGGCATCCTTCGTCGAGGGAGGCGCGCTCGAGCTATTCGGCCAGAACCTTCCCTTCGGACCGGTCCTCAAACTCTTCGCCCTGCTTTCGACAGTCGCAGGACTCTGGGTCGGGACATGGGTCGCTACGAGGTCGGGAGGAACTACCCTTGGAAGGGCGGTCGGGTCGAGCATCCTGGCGGGCTCGGCTATCCGGGCCGCGGCGTTGACGGTTGCAAACTACTACCTGATCATCTTCGTCTACACAATGGCAGGAGTTGGATTCCTGAAGGGGACCTTTGCGCTATTCGGAATCACGATGACCGATGCGAACGCCCTTGCCCTGATTCTGGGGTTCACAGCGGTCTTCAACGTCCTTCAGTTGGCGTTCGTCACGACTCTGTCCTACTTGGTCCTTCGGGTCCGGGTGGTCTCCGAGGTCAGGGTCGGGGGGAAGGCTCCCTGGTTCACCTCGGCCCTGAGGGCCAGGGGAGCTCCGGATGGCGAGAAGGTAAGTTGAGGCGGCGAGGTGCGTCGTCAGATTGACGCAGTCTTTTCCTCCCTGAGTTCGCGGGCCAGCGAGGCACCGGTGCGATAGGATTTGGAGAACATACTCGTTTCACAGAAACTGAACTTCCGCTACCCCGACGCGCCGCGGAAGGCTGTTGTCGACTTCGACCTGACGGTCGGTGAGGGGGAGATAGTGGTGCTGGCGGGTCCTTCGGGGTGCGGAAAGTCGACGCTTCTGAGGGCGATGAACGGGCTGATACCCCACATGTACAGCGGAGAGTATTCGGGAGACGTGACGGTCGCGGGCAGAAGCGTCAAAGGCTCGACGATGAGGGAGCTCGCCCAGACCGTCGGGTTCCTCTTTCAGAACCCGGAGAACCAGATTTTCATGTTCACAGTGGAGAGAGACATTGCCTTCGGGCTGGAGAACCTGGGGGTCCCGCGCCCTGAGATGAGGAAGAGGGTGGACGAGGCCATTGGTCTACTTGGGATAGAGGCGCTTTCACAGAGAGCCCCCCACGAGCTTTCCGACGGGCAGAAGCAGAGGGTGGCCCTCGCGGGGGTGCTCGCCATGAGGCCCAAGTTGATCATCCTCGACGAGCCGACCTCCCTGCTCGACCCCAAGACCGCCATGGAGCTCGTTGACCTGGTGGGAAGGCTGAGGAAGGAGCTGGGCACCACATTCCTGGTGGTGGAGCACAGGCTCGACCTCCTGGTCAAGGTCGCAGATAGGATGGTGGTGATGAACCAGGGGGCGAAGGTGCTGGACGGCACCCCCCGCGAGGTGCTCTTCGGTGAGGAGGCGGAGGGGTACGGAGTGGCGGTCCCTGCTGTCACCCAGCTGCAGAAGATGCTGGCCAAAGACGGCCTGGGGAAGACGGACTCCCTGCTCGACCCTGAGGAGCTCGCCCTTGAGGTCGGAGGCTGGATGAAATGATCGAGTTCAGGGACGTGACGTTCATCCACGACAACGGGGTGATGGCGCTGGACAAAGTCAGTCTTAGGATAGATAGGGGAGAGGTCGTGGCCATAGTTGGGGAGAACGGGGCGGGGAAGACCACGCTCGTCAAGCATGCCACGGGCCTGCTGAAACCCAGCTCCGGGACCGTCCTGGTGGACGGGGTCGACACGAGGGAGACCAGCACCGCGACGATTTCGAGGAAGGTGGGCGTGGCATTCCAGAACCCGGACCACCAGCTCTTCTCTGAGAGCGTCGGGGAGGAGATGGCCTTCGCCCTCCGGAACTTCGGGTTTTCCCCGGATCTGGTCGAGCAGAGGGTCGCCTGGGGCCTGCGGCTCTTCGGGCTCGAGGAGTACAGGGAGTCATCCCCCCTGGTCCTCAGCGGCGGGGAGAAGAAGCGACTCACCCTTGCCTGCATCCTGGCCTGGGACCCAGCGGTGGTGATACTCGACGAGCCCACGGTGGGGCAGGACGCGATTCAGAAGGAGCGGCTTACGGGGACCATCAGGATGCTGGCCTCCACGGGCAAGACAGTTGTCGTCGTGTCTCACGATATCGAGTTCATCTGGCCCCTGCAGCCGAGGCTGGTGGTCATGAAGTCTGGGAGGATTGTGGCGGACGGGCCGTCCCCGCAGGTGATGTCGGACAGGGAGCTTCTCGAGTCTGCCCGTGTCGCGCAGCCTCAGCTGGTTACGTTCTACCAGGCGCTTGCCTCGAGGCCGATGGCCCCGTTCGTGGACGCATTGGAGGGGAGGCGATGGGTGGAGGGAGGAAGGCAGTAGGATGATGTGGCTTAGCGGGGGCTTCATCTTCCGAAGGGGGACTTCTGTCTACCATAGGCTGGACCCACGGGTCAAGCTGTTGATCTCGGGGCTGATGTTCGTCACGACTCTGCTGGTAAGGTCGGTCTTCCAGCTTGCCATCGTGCTCCTGTTCATGGTCGGGGTAGCGGCGGTGGCTACCGTTCTGAGGAGGGTTGCTCGGACGATGGTCCTGACTGCGACCTTCTCCGCCTTCATCTTCGCCATCAACCTCTTGGTCACTCACAACCTCGAGACCTCGGCGCTCTACGCGACCAGGTTCGTGGCGATCGTCGTCTCTACGAGCCTTTTCTTCATCGCTACGTCTCCCGACGAGCTTGAGCAGGTCATGAAGACGTTCAGGCTGCCGCGGGACGTGGTCTTCGCCTTCGTGACGGCCGTGAGGTTCATCCCGGTAATGATGCTGGACACGCTGCAGATCATGGACGCCCAGAAATCGAGGGGGCTCGAACTGGAAAAGGGGAACGTCCTGAGACGGGTCAGGAACATGATACCGATACTGATACCCCTGGTAGTGAATTCCGTGGTCAGGAGCGGGGAGTTGGCTGAGGCCATGGAGTCCAGAGCCTACGGCGCCGTGCCCAGACCGACCTCCCTCACAGAGTACAAGGCAAGGTGGATCGACAGGGTCGTGGCTCTGGCGGCCGTGGTCCTGTTCGTGCTCGCGGTCTACACCTTTTATTTCGTGCTTCCGGCGTACATGCTATGATCCCCACGCGGGTCGTCGCTGACGAGAGGGAGAAGGCGAGCGGGGTTCCGGACGAACTGTCGAAACTCAACGTCAGGGTGTACTTCAGCAGGCTCCCCGTAGCCGACTACGTGCTCAACCCCGAGATAGCGGTGGAGAGGAAGTCGGTACGCGACCTGGTCTCGTCGGTCTATGATTCGCGGCTCTTCTACCAGGCGGCGCGGATTTCTGCCTCCTACGCCAAGCCGTACCTGCTTGTCGAGGGGGACTCCACCGAGGTGGAGAAGCTTGCGAAGAACTTGAAATCGTTCTACGGGGCGATCGCCAACGTGACCCTTGCCTATGGGCTGAGAGTCCTATACACTGCCAACGTCAAGGAAACGGCCATCGCCATAGCCGAACTCCTGAACCATGCCAGGGCCAAGCCCCTCGTCCGGATGCCCTCCGAGAATCCTCCGAAATCCAAGAGCGTGCCTCAGCAGCAGGTCTACGTTGTCTCCTCCATCCCTGGGATCGGGAGGAAGCTGGCCGAGAGGCTCCTGATGAAGTATGGGACACCCAGGAGGGTGTTGAGCCTGACGGCGGGGGAGTTCGCCCTTACCCAGGGGATAGGATGGAAGAGAGCGGAGAAGATCAAGGAGATGATGGACACGAAGTTTACAAAGGCGCAGACGACGAAACAGCAGATGAGGCTGGAAGAGTGAAGGTAGCGATATTCGGCGGGACGGGCAAAATAGGAATGGGGCTGGCGGAGCAGCTTTCGAAGAGCCACTCGATCCTAATCGCGTCGAGGGACCCCGCCAAAGCAAGGGCAGCGGCGGCAAGGGTCTCTGGGGCGACGGGGGCCGACTACCTGACAGCAGCCGCGGAATGCGAAGTGGCGATCGCCGCTCTGCCCTACTCGGCGATCGGCTCGGTCACCCCGCTGGCGAGTCCCCTAGCGGGCAAGGTTGTGATTTCGATCATCAACCCGATAAGGGTGGAGGGAGGCGTCCTCGTCTTCGGGCTGGAAGGCGGGTCTGCTGCCCAGGAGCTCGCGGCAAAGTTATCGAAGAGCCGGGTGGCAACGGCGTTCAACAACATTCCGGTCGCGTTCTTCAGACGCGAGGAGATGGTCAGGTTGGACGTGCTCATCGCGGCGGACAGTCCCCAGACGTTCGACGAAGCGGCGTCCCTTGTCAGGAGCATCCCCAACCTGAGGCCACTGCACGCTGGCCCCCTGTCAGAGGCGGGGTCGGTCGAGCGGATGACCCCCGTCGTCCTGAACCTCGCGAAGATGAACGGGACGGGCAGCCTCGCCCCGAGGTTCGTCTCTGAGAAGGACTAGCCGAGGCAAGGACGTCGCAAGGTCCTAGGCCTAGTGTGTCGGGTAGGTCGAGAGGCCCTTCTTCCATCCCGTGTAGAGAATTGGCCTATAGCGCTCGAAGTCCCAGAAGTCCGAGAAGTTCTCAGAGGCGTAGGAGGCCTTGACGAGGCCGATGAGGAGTACGTGGTCCCCCAACTTTCTCTTGGAATCGAGTTCGCATTCCAGAGTCGCCACTGCCTCGTTGATGATGGGGGCATCCACGGTTGGTGCCTTCCGATGACCGAGACCGGCGTCGGCGATCTTGTCCTTCGCTCCCTTTCCGCTTTCGGTCGCCAGTCGCTCAACCGCCTCGACATACCTGCGGTCGACCAGACAAAGGGAGAATGCCCGAGCCTTGACAGCAAGCTTGAAGGTGAAGCTCGCTGGGTTGCACCCTACAGCCACCAGGGGCGGACGACCTGAAACCCAGGCGTAAGACACCACGGGCATCGCTGAGACCCTTCCGCCGTGCTGCGCGCAGAAAATAGCGGGGACCTGCGGATAGAAGAGCCTGTGCATCAGGGTTGCATCGACTTTCATGGGAGACGAAAGCTAGCGAACCCCGGTTAGATAAGTCGAGCCGGTCAGGGGACACGGAAGTGGAGGATGACCAGGTCGCCCCACTCGTCGGCCCCGATGGCCGTGTAGAAGCCAGCAAGGTGCTGGCCGGGGGCCAAGGAGTCGCTGCCGATTAGGAAGGTCGTCCTGATGGGCCAGAACTCGAAATTGTTGTTCAGGTCCACTATTGCCTTCGAACTGTGCGGCTCGAGGACGAAGTAGTGGGCAGGGCCCTCGATGGTGCCGTTGGTAGAGTTCGTTATTGGCAGGCACCCGAGGAACTCTTGTGGTCCCAGAACGAACTCCCCCGAGGAGAAGTTCGATTCAGTTTCGAATCCCTTCATCACTCCCATGCCGATCGGCCACCACAGGTTTGCGGACAAGCAGGGATTCACCCACAGGGCGCTTCTGCTTACGGCCCAGCTGTCGAGAGCGGTGACGTTCTGAATCTGGGAAGAGGTGCTGTCCAACCAGATCGTTATGTTGAGACGTTCAGCAGAAGAAAGGCGGGTAGCGTTCATGTTCAGGTTAAGTGAGAAACCATAGGGTGAGGCCGCTGACCCCGAGGTCTGGAGTCTCTCCTGGTTGGGGGTCAGGTAGGGCGAGGCTATGAAAGCGGCGACTAGAGCCATGAGGACTACGGCTAGGACAAGCAGGGTGTTCCTGACGCTCCTCCGGTAGACGGCGTCATCGTCCGACAAGGGCGCCTACTCCCTGTCGATGAACTCTTCCGCCTTCGGCGGGTCTGGCGGGAGCCCCTTGCGCTTCCGGATCTCGGTCACCAGGCCCCAGAGCATGTTGGTGGGGACTGCCTGCCAGGTCTTGAAGTGGGTGTTCCACACGGCCTTGCCAGCTGTGGCGCCCCTCATCTTCTCGCTCAGGTCGAAGGTCTCGGAGGCCGGGATCTCGCCCTCGACGATTGTCATGACTTCCCTCTGGTCGATCTTGACGAGCTTGCCTCTTTTCGCGCTGATGACCCCCGTTATGGCGCCAATGAGGTCCGCGGGGCCCTTGACTTCTATGCCGAGGATGGGCTCCAGGAGTGTCGGGTTGGCCGACAGCATCGCCCCGAGGATGGCCCTCCTTGAAGCGGGCATCAGCTGGGCATAGGTCCTGTGGGCTGCGTCCTCGTGGGGGACGTAGTTCGTCAGCACGACCTTGACACCCCTTGTGAACTCGTAGGCCAGAGGTCCGTTCTTCATGATGTCGTCGAAGCCGGCCCGGATGGAGTCCATGGACTCCTGGAGGAACTGGACTCCCTTCGTTAGCTCGGTCATTATGTTGCCCCTCTCGTCGATGGCCTGCCAGTTCCTTGCCTGGTCCGGGTCCCAGCCGTGGTCCCTAAGGAGTTTGATGACCAGCTTCTTCTCAATGTTCTCGGTGATAGTGCCGTTCCTGACCAGTTCGACCACGTCGGGGGTAAGCGGCTCGACTTCGACGAAGATCTTGTTGTGCCTGTTCGGCGAGCGCGCCATTATCGGGCCTGCTTGGGTCCTTATCGTTTCCCTGTAGTTGATTATCGGTGGCGAGGTGATGATTTCGAGGCCGGCGTTTTGGATCATCGTAGTCGCGATCTCCAGGTGCAGGACCCCCATGCCAGACATCAGGGTCTCTCCTGATTCCTGGTTGATCGTCACGACGAGGTTGGGGTCCTCTATGTTCAGCCTGCGCATGACTTCGACGAGCTTCGGGAGGTCCCTGGGATGCTTGGCTTCGACCGCCACGGTGACCACAGGTTCGCTGACGTAGTGTATGGACTCGAAGGGCGCCACGCCTTTCTGGTTGGAGATTGTCTCCCCGGACCTGATGTCGAGGCCCAGAAGCGCGGGTATGTTCCCTGCGGGCAGAGAGTCGACTATCTCCCTCTGGAATCCCATGAATATCTGGACTGACTGGATCTTCCCTTCTCTCTTTGAGTTAAGGAGGTAGACCTGGTCTCCGTTGGAGACGCTCCCTGAAAAGAGCCTGCCCGTCGCCACCAGGCCTGCGGCAGGGTCGACCACGACGTTGGTCACCATCATTACCGTCGGCCCGTTTTCGTCGCAGGAGAGCAGCGCCTTTCCCACGTCGCTTGTAAGATCCCCCGCACTCCAGATCTTGGGGATGCGATAGGCCTGGGCTACGTGTGGCGGCGGGTGATGCCTTACCACCATTCCGAGGAGCGCCTCGTGGAGGGGCAGCTTCTCGCCAAGAGCCTGTAGCGACTGGGTCGAGTAAGCCTCGATTATGTCCTTGAATGACATCCCAGCCGCCTTCGCCATGTCGAAGTTGAAGCCCCACTTGTCCTTCGAGGAGCCGAAGGCCACCTGGGCGTCCTGGATCGAGACCTTCCATTTCTGTTTGTACTCTGGTTCTGCGTAGGTGTCGATCAACCTGTTGAATTCCTTCACGATGTTGAAGAGCCATTCCTGCATCCTCTCAGGTGAGAGGCGGAGCTCCTTGATCAGCCGGTCGATCTTGTTGATGTAGACGACGGGCCGTACGCGCTCTTCAAGCGCCTGTCGGGTGACCGTCTCGGTCTGGGTCATGATGCCCTCGACCGCATCGATGACGACGATGGCCCCGTCGACAGCCCTGAGACTCCTGGTCACTTTGCCTGTGAAGTCTATGTGGCCGGGGGTGTCGATGAGGTTGATGACGTAGGGCTTCCCGCCTGATTCGTAGTAAAGGGTCACGTTAGCTGCTTTGATTGTCATCTGTCGCTGCTGTTCGAGCTCCATGTAGTCAAGGGCCAAAGCCTGGCCGGCCACGCTCGGGCTTAGCATTCCGCATGCAGCCAGCAGGCTGTCAGAAGTGGTGGTCTTCCCGTGGTCCACGTGGGCGATGATCCCCAGGTTGCGGATCTGCTCTCGGTTGTGGACTAACTTGAGAGCTTCAGCTGTTGACTTGAACTTCGGCACGCCTCTGCTACCAAAAGGTTCCCCGCCTAGGATTGAATAAGAAGGTTTCCTTCATGAGGCATGAAAAATCAGGACGGCCAGCTCTTTCGCGTAAGACAAGAGGGTGGCGGTCGGGGTCTGTGGGAGGTAGAAACGAGATAAATGGCATGCCGCCAGCCATTGGAACGAATGCCCGCCCTAGCCGAGGTCCTGGAAATGGGCTCTCCGAGAGCTCCTGGCCCCGCTCCCACCTACAGCCCTTCTCATGTGCTGGCAGTCCTGATGACCATAGGCGACGTGGGCTCGATCGGAAGGGGTGCGCTCGCGAAGGAATCGGGTCTCGGAGACGGGGCCGTAAGGACCGTCATCAGACGCCTGGGAAGCGGAGGGTACATCGTAGTCAGGCCAGTGGGATGCCAACTCACAGGCAAAGGGAAGGTGGCCTATGATGAGCTCAGGAAGAGGATCCCGAAGACAATCGAACTGACCAAGACTAGCCTGACTTTGGGAGACAAACAGGTCGCCCTGTTGATCAGGGGGGCGGGGGAAGGTGTGAAGAGCGGCATTGAACAGAGGGATGCTTCAATCAAGGCTGGTGCTGTGGGCGCGAGCACCTATGTGATCAGGGGTTCGAAGTTTCAGGTTCCTGGCTCGTCGCTGGACTGTGAAGCTGATTTCCCGAGCGACGCCTGGCGGAAGGTTAGGAGGGAACTGCGACCCCTAAACGGAGATGCGATCGTAATCTGTGGCTCTGGCGAGAGGAACACTTCACTCATCGGAGCCATCAGCGCGGCCATCACCCTTCTGACGTGACCTGGGATCAACGCACTCCTCGCCGCGATTCCGAACCAACCTTCGGGTCTCAGGGTGTGCAGGTAGGGTTGTAGCTCTGGTCCACGCCGCAGTAGGTCCAGGCGAGGACCGACCCAGCGCTGGCCAGGACCCCGTCCGCTCCAGTCTGAGCCAATTGCCAGGAGGGCTTTGTGTAGGACCAGACGAACCAGGACTTCGACGTTGTGTCGATTACTCCACCGATTCCGGTTACGAAGTGTTCGCCGTACTGCGGGTACCACTGGGCCGTGACCTTGCCGTGGGTCAGGACGACGGTCTCGACGTACAGGTTCCAGCCCGCCTGGACCGCGGTGCTGTTGTGCCATAGGCGGGTCCCGTTGCCGTAGTCCAGGAGAACGCTGTTCACCAGGAGCGAGGGTGCGGCAGGTTTCAGGGTCAGGTACGCCTGCCACAGGCCGCTCAGCTCCAGGCTGGCCTGCACGTAGGCCGGGTCGCTGGTGTTCATGACTGCGATGGCGCGCGACAGGAGGGAGATCGTTTCATTGTACCTGGGGAGCAGGGAGTTGAAGTTCGACGCGAGCCGGGTGTAGTTTGCATTTGCGTTGTTCAGTTCGCCAGCCAGGGTGGAGTTGTCTGAAGTGGCTGCTGCATATTGCGTGTAGTAATAGGCGCCGAAGGTAGCGGTTATGATTATCACCGCCGTGGCAGCCACGGCCAGGTTGTACAGGTTCCTGTTGGCGGTCACTTGCTTTCCTCCGCTCGAATCGTGCCGAAGCCTATCCTCTGGGTCCTCGCCATCAAACGAGGGATGAGCAGAATGATCACGGGCGCGAAGACCATCCCGAACATGAAGTCGCTCACCTCGTGCGAAAGCATGAACGGTATCCCAGACACGAGGGTTGCGGCGACGTGGGCGAGGGTCACGGTCGGCCAAAACTGGACAAGCGCCGTGGCGAGGTTCGTTTCCAGGTCCCAGAAGAATGCGCAGAGCACGAGGATGCTGCCGATGAATATGCTCTTTCCGGACGGAACCCCCGGGCTGCCTTTCCAGAACTTGGCAGCAAGAAACCCGGCCAAGGCGTATACGACTTCCCCCGCGATCAGGAAAGGAGCGATGTAGCCCGGCATCCCCCAGGGAGAAAGGTACGCCCAAAGGAATTCGGAAAGGATGCCGACGGAAGCGCCCACCCTGAATCCATAGACGTAGGCAGAAACGAAGACAAGCGTGTCGACGAGCTTGACGTTGGGGATGCCGGCCAGTACGAGGTCGGAACCCACTATCAGAGCTGCGAACACAGGTATGACAGCGAGGGTCCGCGTGTCGCTCATGCTGGGTGGATAATCCAGCCTGCCCTTAACCGTTTTCCTAGGCAGGACTTCTGCCGCACTTGCGACAGAAGAGGCTGCCAGGGGACAGCTCTGCACCACAGTACTTGCACAGAGCCTTGGGCGGTAGTCCCTTTGCAGACCCCTCGTTCCTGGGGAGGCTTCTTCTCCCGAGCCAGACCGCAGCTTCTACCATGGTTATTACCGGGATGAAGATCACCAGGTCCAGGAGAGGGCCGCCGTCGGGGGTCAGGAAGAGGCCGGTGACTGCCCAGACAGCGAACCAGATTATGACCCGGTTCCGGGAAAATGTGTTCGGGTCGAGCACCCTGAGCCTGATGAGAGCGTAGACGAAGACCGGAGAGGTGAAGGAGACGCCTGTGGCTCCGACTATGAGGAAGACGACATAGTAGAAGGCGGCTCCGTCGATTTGGAACGAAATGTTGGCGGCCTGGAGGAATGGCGCAAGCGCTATCACCAGGAACTTCGCTATGACGAAGAAGCCGAAGAGGACCCCGACTGCGAACAGGGTCGAAGTCGAGATTACGAAGGGGTAGAGCAACTTCCTCTCGCTCTCCTTCAGGGCAGGGTCGATGAACTTGTACAGCTCAAAGGCTGCGACCGGCATGGTGATGACGGCCGAAAGCAGCAGGGCGGCTACGAAATAGATCTCCATCCCTTCCCCGAGGCCTCCTGCGGCTATCAGGGACCATCCCGAAGGGAGGATGTAGTCGTGGACCGCGTGGATGAAGGCTGCGATGACTGTGTTGTTGAGGAATTGAAGAGTGAGGTAGTCTCCCAGGCGCTGGAACTGTTGGACTGGGTTGGCCGGAATGAAAACGAGGATTATGAGAGCGACCACAAAGGCAAGGAAGACCTTCTTGAGCCGAGCGCTCAGCTCCTTCAGGTGCTCACCAAGCCCCATGACCTCTCGGCTCATTCTTACGTAGTTCTCGCCCGGTGGTGGGCTTATTACGTTTGGGGCTTGGCTCTTGCCACTATTTCCTGTGAAATCTGTTCCCTGGTCTTGCCCTCAGTGCTTATTCCAAGCGTCCTGGCCGTGCTCACCAGGACCTCGTCGCCCGTAGCTGGACCCGCCTGGGGTGTCGTGATGCTTGAGACCGTGCCAGCCATCGCGTTGTTCATTTCTTTGGAGGCTGAGTCGAACTCGCGCCTGGCTTTGCCAAGGGCCCTTGCCATTTCGGGGATCTTCTGAGGACCCCACAGGAAGATGATGACAGCGATGATACCAACCACTATGATTTGCAGTGGGTCTCCGAGTGCCATCCTATCTCAGGGTCAGTTGGCTACTCGGGTTTATAGGTTCTCAGTAAGATTCGCATCGGGGAGACTACGGCGCGCGATCTGCAGTAGGATTGGACGTCATCTGAGAGGCCCTGGCCTCCCTCTCGGCTGGTTTCATCTCCGTCGACTCCATTATCGCGGACTTCCCCAACACCTCCCTTGCCAAAGGTATGATGACTAGCATCGCGACGAAGACAACGACGGCCAGATAGAAGACGTATTGGAAGGCTGCCAGTGTCGGGAGGGAAGCGGGGAAGGTCCTGCCCCCCTGCGAGACGACGACGACTGCCGTGTAAGTGCTGAGAATCGAACCAGCTATGGGGGCCCCTAGGCTCGCACCCAGGTTCCGGAAGACGGTGTTCAGGGAGGTGGCAAGGCCCATGTCGCGAAGCTCCACCGTCAGGGTGAGTAGGTTGATCACTGAGGACTGAAGTATTGATAGCCCTGCCCCGGCGACGAACATGCCGCCTAGGTATTGGTAGTAGGTGGTTGCCCAGGTAGTGTAGTAGAAGCCCAACGCTGACAGGATTGCTCCGACGGCAGCTACGCGCTTTATGCCCGTCCTCGACACGATGATCCCGGTCAGCGGAGCGAAAATGATGAAGGCGACGGCGAGCGGGAAAAGAGAAAGGCCTGTGTTGAATATGTCGAGGTGGAACCCGATCGGGCTGAACAGTTCGAACTTGTATACGTAGGCCTGGAACGCCAGGAACATTCCGAGGCTAGCCACAAGGATCAGGACATTTGAGGCGAGGACGTTCCTGATGCTCAGCAGCCTGAGGTTCAATATGGCCTCGGTTCCCTTCGATGAATACCAACGTTCGAAGAGGAAGAGCGGTGGGAGGATCACCAGAGACCCAGCAAGTAGGCCTAGGGTCGAGAACGAAGTCCATCCCCAGCTGGGTCCCTCCGCTAGGGCGAGGACGAACATGACTAGGGACGCACCGAGGATTGCGGCTCCGATGAAGTCGATCTTCTGGTTGGGTCGGATGTAGTGCGACTCCTTGACCTTCCAGATGATCATACCCGTCCCAATCAGGACGAAGGGAACTGCGGTGTGGTATGTCGTGCGCCAGCCGAAGTCGTTCGAGATGAGAGCTCCCAGGGGGAGGGAGACGGCGAAGCCGACCCCGAACATTCCGCTAATTATCCCCTGTGCCTTCGGGACCATATCCCTGGGGAACTCTTCCCTGACCAGGCTGAAGACGAGCGGGAAGATGGCCAGACCGATCCCCTGAACGGTCCTCGAAGCGAGCATGAACTCGAAGGTCGGAGAGAATCCGGTCACAGTGACAGCAGCTGCATAGATAAGGAGCACGTAGGTCAGTATCTTCTTCTTTCCATAGACGTCTCCAAGCTTCCCGACGATCGGGTTGAGGGCTGTTCCGGAGACAGAATAGAGGGCCAGGACTAGGCTGACCTGGGCTGGACTGACTGCGAATTCGGCTGCGATGGTAGGGAGAGACGGCGTGAGCATTCCCTCCACGTAGAGGATCGTGATTACGAGCCCGGCGAATAGGAAGAGGGTCCTGTAGGCGTAGGCTGTGTCGTATTCCTTGGGAGCCTCAGTCGGAGTGGACAAAGGTTGATTTCGGGGTCTCAATTTCTCTGGTTTGTAAAGAATTCCCCGGAGGAGGAGCAATGAATCCATGCACGTTGACCTAGGAGTTCAACGGGTGCTTTGAACCATGAAAAGGATTCAGCAGCATCCTACCAAGGGACAAAGGGAAGAATCAATAATGGCGATTCGCGCTCACTAGACTAGGTTGCCGAAGCAAGGTGAGACGCTGTGACCGAAGAATCATCAACGAATGAATACGAAGCCCCCGCCCTACAGGCAGAAGATGTGGTCATCTTTCCCCATACAGAGGTCTCCATAACCTCCCGGGACCAGAGGAACATGACGGCCCTGCTCCAGGCGTCCAAGGAGCGTCAACTCATTGTTGCAGTGCCTAGGTATGATTCAAAGGATTTCACGGGTTCGATAGGCACTCTCGCCCACGTTCGAAAGACAGCCATAGTCAGGGGAGGAGTGAACGCGTCCGTGAAGGGGCTGTGGAGGGTGCGTGTCGAGAAGGTCCTTGAGGAGACGGCATACGCGAGAATCCGCTTCACCAAAGTGAATGAAATCGATGATGCTTCCGCAGGGGAATCGAAAGCCATGCAGGTCGTGCTTGACCAGATCGAGGAGTTCGTCAATCTGATCCCAGGCATCCCTTCCGAGATAACCGACCGCTTGCTTAGCGCGGAGACGCCTGGCAAATTGGCTGACCTGTGTGGTTATTCCCCTACCTTCACCTCTGAGGAAAGGATTGACCTGTTGAAGACCCTGGGGGCGGAGGAAAGGCTTGAGATAGTCAGGAAGAACTTTGAGAGGCAGCTAGCCGCCCTTAAGGAGATCTCAAAATTCAAGCCGATTCCCGAATGTGAGACTTGCGCGGAGCTTGCGGACAGGGCATTCGAATCTGGACCGAACCAGAGCGGGGAGATAGCTTCAGAGTTTCTGAGTCACGTCGTCCAAGAGCACCCTGGGGAGCTTTTGGGGCTCATCTCCGAAAAGTATGGGTCCACGTTCATGAGAAGAAGGGCCATGAAGTGAGGTCCCCTGCTTCGACTAGAACCCCACCCTGGTGAGCAACGGGGTGCCCCGACCGGGACTCGGGGTTCAGTCGGCGCCCGATCTTTGGATAGCCCTGGTCATCTCAAGGTTTCAAGACCTCCTTGGCGGTCGGAAACCCGATTCTCTATACGTATGAATGCTGGATACTGGTAAAATACTACTGTTCAACAGAGCGCTATGTGGAGTCGCCTCCTGATGACCTGAAGAACATCCTGGGTCCGAACGAGCAGATTCAGCTCTACATTCAGGAGAAGATCTATCACCCGAGGATCAACATCGACTCGATAGTCATTACCAACGAGAGGATAATCCTCAGGCACCCTCATGCCCTGGGCCTGAAAAAGGACTATACCGACTACAACTACCAGGACGTCGCCAACGTGGTCCTGAAGAAGGGGGTCCTGCGCTCGGGTCTGAGATGCACCCTCAGGCTCGGAGGTGAGCCACTGATGCTGGACGACCTTCCCAACTCCGATGCCGAGAAGGCCTATGGGATCATCCGGGAGAATCTCGTCAGGTATCAGACACCCTTCACGGCTGTCGCTGCGGGGGTCCCGCCCGTCCTGAGGCAGTCCCCTTCTCCCAGCCCCTCCTCACCCGCGTGCAAGAACTGCGGTTCGCCCTTGGTCGCCGGGCAGAAGTTCTGCGGCACCTGCGGCCAACCTGTCTGAGACTCATCAGTTGAAGACTCGACAGGGGCAATGAGCCCTTCGGACGAAATCATGGTCGGATTTGGGCGCTAATTCGTTGGTAGTTCGAGAACCTTCATCGGACCACGAATAAATACGCCACCGATAGCAACGAGAGACATGGACGTTATCAGAGTGTCGAAGACGATCAATGCTCCCCTGCGATATGTGTATGACTGGTGCACCGACTTCCGTGATACTGACCCTCAAATCACGGGCTCGAAGAGTCAGAGGAGGATAGTGGAGAAGACAAGGAAGAGGACGATCTACGTTCAGATCTACGAAGGCGCCGACGGAAGGGAGAAGGTGGCTGTGGACATCGTCACACTGAAGCCGCATACGTCATGGCATCTAGACTATTTTGGGGAGGAGGACGACGAAACTGGCGAATATCGCCTGAAGAAACTGGGGGAGAGCAAGACCAGGCTCGACATGGTTTTCACGGAAAAGTGGAAGGACATCGCCAAGGTCCCCTCCATCGAAGAACAGATGCAGAGCACCAACGAGGTCTGGGACAAGTATGTGGCAGCACTGGAGAAGGAATACAAGTCCAGCAAGTAGTAGCAAGAACCGCAGATCCACGGTTATGCTTAATACCTGACCGACAGGAAGAGTCAGCATGCGATTTCTAGTAGTCGAAAGGATGAGCCATGGGGTCCTCAGCGACAAGAAGGAGTTCGAGAGACTCGCGAAGGCCGACCTCGAATACAAGCTGAAGTTGCAAAAGAAGGGAAGGATAGTGGGTGGTCCCTTCCTTGACATCATCGCCGCTGGCTATGTCCTGGAGACTGAGACGATAGAAGAGATGGGAGAGATCTTCTTCAACTCACCGACAAACTTCGCCGTGGAGCGGGAGGTGCACCCGCTCGGCAGCTTCAAGGACAGTCTGGAAGGACTCTCTGAGATGTCCAAGAAGAAGTAACGGCATTTCGCATTCTAACCTGTTTTTTACAATAGCCCCTGCGGGGGGCTCGTGTGTGTGCTGCGCAAAGGGTGCGCGGGCTTGCGCTAAGCTGTGCGTGCAGTGCGTGCGGCAGCTAGACTACGCCCACCGCAGTTCTCATTGCCGCTCGCACTAATCGCAATTATCATAGGAAAGCAGCCTAGTTTGTTGCTAGGCGGGGTTCTGTTAACTTGGCGGGCCATTAGGCTTGTTCCTCCGATTTCTTAGGAGTGTTAACTGGCTGGACATGCTTCGCGTATTCCTTCATTCGTTTCTCGTTCTCCGCTTGATATTGTTGGTCGCTCATCATTAGGTTTGTTTTCAACTTCGGCAGATACTCACTGATTCTCTGAAGTAAATACTCGGCCATTTTCCGCGAAATTGCCTTCTTTGGCGATTTTACCTGTTTCCCAACGCCTTTTGTGCCGACGTATACGGAGTCTTGTCTCCTTGATTCCATTGAGACAATTTGTTCGACAATCTGCTTCTTCCCTTTGACATTGACTGTGTCAGTATTGCCAGTCCGCATCAGCGTGTCGTAGACTTCGGCAACTTTCGCTCTCCCCTCCTTGTTCGCTGCTTGAGTAAGAAGGAATAGCGTGAAGAGGATTTGTTTCCCTTTGTGATGTGTCAAGAGTGGATGTTTTCCATTCTTGTCCTCAAAGACAAGTTCTTCTGGCTTGACCATTCCTTTTGCGACGAGGTCGCAGAGTTGCGACTTCTCCAACTCTTCTATTGAGGCAACGGCCAGAGTGAACGCCCTCGGAGACTCTTTCTGATGTAACAGTTTTGCTTCTTCGTAGAGGTCGACTCCATTGTCATATGCCAGTCGAGAAATCGTTCGATAGTCTGTGTTAGGGTCGGCCAACTCAGTGGGTCGCTTCCCTATGGCTCGCATTCTGTATTAGGGTTGTCCACTTATTCGGCCCGACGACCTTGATTCCTGTGAGAGCCGCGCTCCGACCTGCCTGCTTAGCGGCGATCAGCCCTCTGACACTCAAGAGAATCCTTATCAGAAGCAAACCCTAGATTTCACTTGAGTGCGTTGAAGAGCTCGACTGCGATTTTGATTGTTGTCGCGGTGTTTTTAGTGATGGTGTCGGTCTTAGGGGTGGTGATATATCTCAAGAACGGGGCTTCTATTTTTCAGGGAAATGTGAGAATCAGCGGTAGTTTCACGGCTACGACAGGATATGAACCCACTCCGACACGGATTGATTTCACTTCGGGTTCGGGAAAGAACTACTCAGCCTACGCCATGAATATTCAGGGCAGCACAGCCCAGTACGCGGTAGACCTACCTAACAACGCCCTTTATCATGTCACAGTCGTCTCCACTCCCTACAATGGCCCTCCCAACCATTGTGACGCTGGCACCATTCACGTTTACGGATCCAATGCTGCTGAGAACGTCATCTGTTGAGCACTTCTCCACCATCTCGGTGTTAAATACGACAACCGAGCATGGCTCTTTGAGATGTCACACCGGCGCGGCGCCTTCAGGACATTCTGGCCGCCGCTTGCTTTCTCCGGCTTTGTCCTTGGGCTTTCATTCACGTATGGATGGGCAGCGTCCTTTTTCCTTCCCTCACTTGTCGCCTTCGCTCTGATCTTCGCCCTTTGGTTCAGACGAGTCACCCGTCACTAGGGCTGAGCTGCCCCTTCACCCCTCTCTCCCGCCCTCCTCCGCAGCGAGCGAGGCGGAGCCGAGCGAGCCAGCCCATTCGCTCGCTGACTCTGGCACAACGTAGCACAGCTTAGCGCAAGCCCGCGCACCCTTTGCGCAGCACACACACGAGCCCCCCGCAGGGGCTATTGTAAAACATTCTAACCTGTTCTGAAATTCTGAATCAATCATTGGTAGGGCCCTTGGCTTTGGTTGAAGTGTCGGGAACTTCTATATGGATGAGCTCAAGTGTCCAGCTGTGACATCCTGGGAGGACCTCTTGAGACGCGAGGAGGAGTAGATTTGTTCATTCTTAGTTCTCGATGGGATTTCGTCAGGATTTGGTCTTTCACAGCCTGCGTCTCAAGTAATTGTTCCCCTGCAACGGGCCTCAGAGCGAATTCCAGCCTCTGACCCCTGCCAAGCAGGAAGCTGGCGAACCTTCGAGTATCGGGGATTCTAGCCTTCAAAGAACTTCCTCGCCTAAGGGAGAACTATCCCCTTGGACCTGGCCAGAAGAGACAAGAGCCGCCCCAAGCTGTGATAACCTGGAGGCTTTGGCGTCGGCGGAAGCGGGATATTTTTCACGAGTGCTTCAAGGAAAGTCACACCACGTGGTAGCTTTAGTGGCATTTGCGGGAATAGGTCATGGAAGACTGAAGACTTCGTGTGGGGTCTTCTCGCCAAGCTGGTTGTAAAGATCTCCCATACTAGAAGCCGTGTCGCCACGATGGCTCTTTGATTCTCATTCATCAAAGGCAGCTCTTGGAAGCACCCGAACTTGTTCCAGAGGTGGACCAATCTTTCCCATCCCTTTACTGTAAGACCGTACTTGAACCACTTCCCAACCCTCTGTCGCGCTAGAAGTCCCTGGAGGTGGTACCTAGCAAGGCGCACAGAGATGTTCTCCATAGTTGCGCCCTGAAAGAAGATCTCCCTAGCACGGCTATGGTAGATACCATAGGCCGTTGCCCACCCTCGGGTTAGGAGGAAGGCTTCGAGCGTATCAACCTTCGCGCGGTTTCTTTCGGCCCTTACCAACCCTCTAACTTCCTAACCCGCGTCGGGGACATGGACGTGTTGTCCAGATTCAACAACACCTTGATGTTGTCAGCTTTGAACAACATAAACCCTTCTGACCGAAACTACACCGATCGTGACGAGGACGAAAGTCTCGTAGACAATCAGGAGCTTGAATCGTAGGTTCACAAGATTGGACCTGACTCCGAGCAAAAATCGGGAACAAACTCCCAAATATGAAGAACGCCACAGTTCAAATCAGCGGCCTCCCTTACTCTAAGCAGATGGACGTGCATGAAGGACTCTCAGCGCTCGAGCTGCTCGTATTGCGTGCGATCCCCCGCGCCAGGAACATTGAAGACCTAGCCAAGTTAACGAAGGTACCTCCGGCGACTCTCGGACGGACCTTGGCCAAACTCCAGATTGAAGGATACATAGGAGGCAGTGGTGGTCTAACCGAGAAAGGAAAGGACGCCACTGGGGTGTAGGCTGGCGGAATTTGGCAGCTCAGGCGTGCTCTCCATTCACTTCGAAATCCGCGTCGGTCTGATCTTGAGCAGAACCCTGGAGATTCCGGGCTGCCTCCACGGATACTTCGCGAGCCCCCTGTACTTCATGGCCATCTTGTCGATGTGGTCTTCGGCCCCGATCTTCGTTATCTCGACGACCGTGCCACGGATGAGGACCTTGTTGTAGGGATTTTCTTGATCGAAGATGCTGACGGCGACTCGCGGGTCCCGGGTCACGTTCTTCAGCTTGATGCGCCTCTCTGCCGTGTTCACCAGAATGAGACCTTCGTCATGATCCACCCAGACCGGGGTGACCTGGGGTGACCCATCGCGCATCAGAGTTCCGAGGTTTGCAAAGTTCTTCCCCTCGATCAACCGCACTGCGTCCTCCCAGAATTCGAGGGTCAAGGCCGACCTACCCCTTGATCCTCTTCCCGAACAGCGATAGAATCAGCTCGACCGCCAGGTCGGCGGTGTGGTTCGCCGTGTCGAGGATCGGATTGACCTCGACGAACTCAGCCGAAGAGACCTTTCCAGAGTCGTGGAGCATCTCCATGGCTAGGTGCGCCTCTCTGTAGGTCAGCCCGCCGGTGACGGGGGTGCCCGTTCCTGGGGCCTCTCTGGGGTCGAGCACGTCCACGTCGAAGCTAAGGTGCACCCCTTCGACGCCCCTGCACGCGACCTTCACCGCCTCCTCCATGACCTTCTTCATGCCCAGCTCGTCTATCTCCCTAATTGTGAAGACGGTCATCTTTGAGCGCGCAATCGCCTTTGCCTCTAGGGGGTCGAAGCTGCGCCCGCCAACCAAGACCGTGTTCCCTTCGAGAGCCTTGGGTGAGATCCCACCCAGTCGTGCCAACTTTGGGTGGCCGTAACCAAGTATGGATGCCAGAGCCATACCATGGACGTTGCCGCTGGGCGTCGTCTTGGGGGTGTTGAAGTCGCCGTGGGCGTCGAGCCAAATAATGCCTCTCCGAGTGATAGACTGGGCTAGCCCAGCAGCGGTCCCGATCGAAGTGCTCTGGTCGCCTCCCAGGACCAAAGGGAAATACTTCTCTCGAACGCAGGACGCGACCTTGTCGCCAACAAGCTCGCACTCCCTGACCACGTCTTCCAGGTAGCGGGCCCGCTCGTCTCCGAGCTTGGCCATCGACATGTCAGTGGTTTGGATGTTGCCGAAGTCAACGACGGTGTGACCCAATGCCTCGAGCCGCTCCCGAAGGCGTGCGATCCTGATTCCAGTGGGCCCCATGTCGACCCCTCTGCGCTCTTGTCCCAGGTCTACGGGCGATCCTATGATTCCAATCTTCAACGACGGCTCATGCTCCAGCGTGGGTTGATATTAACGGGACTATGGCCTTTCTTCGACCCTGGTGAGGCTCGATAGCCACGCTTTTCCCCCATGGTCATGAAAAGAAGATTCGAACGACGCGGGTTTGATGTAATCGACGCGCCACCCCTTTGCGAAGCTTTCCCGTATCTCTTCCCTGGAGACCCTTCGTGGCCCTCCCCAGTCCGCAGGTTCGCGGTCGCTGAAGCAGAGCATCAGATACCTCCCTCCGGGCCTGAGCACCTCGGAGAGACTCCTAACGTATGCCGCCCTCTGCACGTCGGGGAAGACGTGGAAGAGCCCTGAATCGATGGCGCAATCGAAGCGCCTCCCCAAAGATCCGAGGGAGAGAGCGTCCCACACGAGGAACTCGGCCGAAGAATGCCTCTGGGTTGCCTTCGACTTGGCCTTTTCAATCGCGAGCGGAGCCGAATCAACACCGAGTGTCGGATTCCCCCTCGCTGCCAAGAACAGAGAATGCTCTCCCGTCCCGCACCCGACATCGATGACCTCGCCCCGAACTTCGCCCCTTTCTGCAGCTTGGACGAACTCCGCCTGAGGCCTCCCGATGTCCCAGGGAGGTGTGCCCCGATAGCTGTCGTTGAAGGTGCTCAAGGTCGGACTAGATGCCTCGCTTGAGCGTATCCGCGAGTAGCTCGATCATCGAAGTGTTCTCCGGGACCAGCGTCTGGAAGTAGAACTTTTGGAACCCCGAGTCGATCTTTGCGCGGAGGTGCTCGACGAACTCCTCAGGCGTACCGCAGGGAGCATTTCTGGCCCTCAAACGCTTCAGGAGGTCCTGGGCGGAGATGCCCGACCCGAACTTCGATACCTGAAGCCCCGCGCTCTCCTCGAGCTCCGCATGGTTCTTTCCGATCATGAAAGGCCCCATCTCCGAGATCTGGACGCGCCTTGAATCGGATGCTTCGTCGAAGACCTTCCTCAGGCCCAGGTACGACTCATTGCTGGAGCCTAAGAGGTTCCATTCGTCGGCCTGCCGGGCGGCGAGCCTCACTACAGGCTTTGACTTGCCACCAATTATCAGGTGCAAATCCCCCGCTGGCCTGGGCAGACAGTCGGTGTGCGCTGAGAAATACTTCCCGTCGAAGTCGGCCCTACCCTGGCGGACAAGGGCGACGACGATAGTCAGTGCCTCCCGGAACTGAGCGAGTCGTTCGGAATACGCCGGGAACGGGTATCCGTGGGCTCGGAACTCTGCCTCATACCAGCCCGCACCCACTGAAAGCTGAAGCCTTCCGCGGGAATACGAGTGTAAGGTGGACGCCATCTTGGCCAGCAGCGCCGGGTTCCTGAAGCCGACTGGTGTCACCATGGGTCCGAATCTTATTGAGGAAGTCGAAGCGGCGATGGCGCCCAGGCTCGTCCAGCACTCGGGCGAATCTATTCCTCGCCTGTCGTCAGTGGGGAGGAGATGGTCTGACCTGAAGAGGTAGCCGAAGCCCAGGTTCTCTGCCAGCATCGCGGTTTGCACGAGTTGATCCATACTCATGCCGAGCTGGGGCTCAAGCATCAGCCCACAATCCTTAATCGATAACATACGATAGTGATTCCAGTGCAATTGGCATAAAAGCTGTATAATAGACCTACGGATTCTGGGCCTCTTGCATTTTCTCGCTACGCGTCTTGCTGTGCAAGAAGGGTTAAAGGAATCTCAGGCCCGCAATCCAGCCATGAATAAGGCAGCGAGGAATGTGGACGAATACATATCGGCAGCCCCCGAAGAAGCGCAGGCCAAACTGAGAGAGGTTCGAGCAGCAATCAGAGAAACGGCACCAACCGCCCACGAAAGCATCAGTTACAGGATGCCATACTACGCCTACAAGGGGCGGCTGGCTTGGTTCGGTCTTCACCAAGCGCACATTGGACTCTATGTTCGTCCTCCTGTCATTGAGGAACACAAGAATGAGCTGGCGGGTTACGTGACTACCAAGTCAGCTGTCCGCTTTCCGCTGAACAGAAAAGTCCCCGTTGCACTGGTAATGAAGCTGGTGAAAGCCCGGATGAAGAAGAACGAGGCCGAGGAAGTCTTCAAGGCTTAATATCGTCCTTCGAAGAGCGGGACCATGAACAAGTGGAGCATCGTGGGGGTGCTCATGTTGATTCTGGGCTTTGCCGTCCTGATTCTGCTTGCGAGCTTCCTGGTTGCGGTTATCGTAGTGCTTCTGGAGTTCATCGCGGTCGCGGTCGGAATAATTCTGATCCTGGGAGGCCTGGCTCTCCTGTTTGGCCGCAGGTGGATGAGGAGAGGCTGGCGAGAAGGTCCCCATCCCGCTAGCACGTAGTGTTGATCCATCTATCAGTTCAGTTCGCCGATCTTCTCGTTAAGTGAACTGCGATCTGATTGCGATTCACGGACAGATACGAGCTTTCTACCGGTATCCCTGTTGACCGCTGCCGTATCGCCTGAGCTCGGGGGATTCAGACGGCTTGAGACTGAGCCTCCCCGTGGAGCCCATACGGTTGATGTCGAGTCCGACGAAGCCGCCCGGGGGAATCTTGGAGAGCGCGAAGAGGAGGTCCTTGGTATGCCTGACCTCGGCCCCGTCGGCACTGATGATGACGTCCCCTGACCGGAGGCCCCCTACGCTCGCGGGACTCCCCGGTGTGACGTCAGCCACTAGGAAACCGGACGCCGCCTGGACCCCGTATCTCCGGGCGAGAGGTGGCGTGAGGTCGACTCCTGAGATTCCTATCCAGGGCCTCCTGACCCGGCCCTTCTCCAGTATCTCCTGTGCTATCCTCTTGACTGTGTTGATTGGTATGGCGAACCCCATGCCTTGGGCGTAGGGTATCATCATCGTCGTAATCCCGATGACCCTGCCATCGAGGTCTGCGAGGGGGCCTCCGCTGTTCCCTGGATTCACAGCTGCGTCCGTCTGCAGTAGGCCCTCGAAGATGAAGTCCGACCCAGGGAGAGGCCTCCCTTTGGCGCTCACGACCCCGGTCGAGACGGTCGGCCCGCCTGGAAGCGCGAGGGCGTTCCCTATCGCTAGGACGAACTGCCCCACCTTCAATGCTTCTGAGTCTCCCAGGTCGGCAGCTGGAAGGTCACTGGAGTCCAGTCTGATGACGGCCACGTCGGTCGCCTCGTCCGAGCCAACGACTTCGCCAACTAGCGTCCTCCCGTCCTTGAAACCCACGTGAACCTGGCTCGCCCCGTCGATTACATGGTTATTCGTAACGATCAAGCCCTTCTTGTCGAGCACTATCCCCGACCCCTGGCCCTCTAGGGGGACTACCCCGTAGAAGCGCCTCTCTAGGCGCGTGCTGCTCACACTGACTATGCTCTCGCTCACTTTCTCGACGGCCTCCGTGACCCGATTCTCGAATTCGGATGGTATGCTCGTCACCTTAGTCCCCAGCTCCTGACCTTTTCGGGGACCACCCTGACAAAAGTGAGGCCCTCTTCTGACTGGACGGCCTCGGCCCGACCGCGAATCTCGACACCTTTGACTTTCCAAGGATTGGCAGAAGCAACCACGTCTACCACGAAAGCAACCTTGTTGTTCCCTGCGAGGTTCCTGAACTTTAGACTTTTCGTGAGGTTGCGTCCTCCAAACGTTATCCCACTGCCGTCGAAGCTGTATCCAACGGGGACGACGTGCGGTTGGCCAGACAGCGAGACAGTGGCGACCCTTCCCAGGAAGTTCTCTGCGAGGAACTCGGCCTCGCTTTCAGAGAAGGTTGGGGCTGCGTCCTTCTTCTTGGACTCCGAAATCAATTCTTCTGATGCCTCGGTCGGACAGGTTTATATGACTAGTAGTAAGACGCTACTTAGTAGGTTGGGTAGACTTGAGTAAGTCAATTGAAGCAGACATGGAAATCAACAGTTCGTGCAAGGTTGTGCACGCTACGTGGAATGAGATTACGCGGACCTGGACGCTACCCACCATTCATGCTCTCGGCCAGAAGGAACCGGCTCGGTTCAACGAGCTGAAAAGGAGGATCAACGGAATCAGCGCCACCTCGCTAGCCGAAAGGCTCACCCAACTTGAGAAGTTCGGAGTGATTCAAAGGAAGGTCATCACCGAGACCACGCCTCCCCGCGTGGAGTATTCGCTCACCGTAAAGGGGCACGAGGTCTACAAGATACTGTGCGACCTTGCAACCTGGTCGGAGCGCTGGGCAGGGAAGGAACCGAACAGCAGGGAAATCCTGGTCCCGCAGTAGTCCATCACACCACAATTGGTCTCTGGGTCAGTAGAGGATCACATGCTCGGGCTGGAGCTCATTAGGTCAGTCCCTCGCGAGCTTACTGGTCGAACTCCGGTATAGAACCAGACCCAACACAAGGGCCAGAACGACAGGGATGAAAGCGAGCAAGGGTACACTCGCCGGGCCCGAGGTCAGAACGTTACGCTGCGACGCCTCGACCCCAGCTGTGCTCCCGTTGGAGAGGGATGAGTAGAGAGCGTCAAGCGGAGCCGCATTCTGCACGTTCGATTGCGGCCCATATTGGGCGCCGGCTGTCGTCGAGTTGGTCCCGATAGTCACCGGCGGAGGAGAGCTGCCGCTGGAAGTGCCCATCGTAGTGGTCGTCGACGACGATGTAACAGTAGTTGTCGTCTGGCCCTTCTCTGTTAGCTGGGCGTTGCTGGCGGAGAAACTTCCGAAGGTTCCGTAGGAAAGTCCTGCTGATGCGACAACCGCGAGCGCGAGAACGACCCCCACAAGCAGCCCCAAGCCGAACCGTTTTCCAGCCATGGTCATGAGACACGTTTCCCCCCGTAGTTAGTTCTAGTCCTCAGAACGGTTTCCGTCTCCAGACCCGCCACGCTTCGTACCAGAAGACCGCGGCCCCGCCGACCGTCCCTATCACCGCGTAGAGGTCCAGGAACCCCCGGTCGAAGTACAGATAGGAAGCGGTTATCGTTGTGAAGAAGGCCGCGTAGAAGCCAAGCCGAGGAAGAGTAAGGCCTGCGATGCTCACGAATGAATGGAGGATACCCGAGTCGACCTTGTGTGCGAGCACGTAGCGCTCGTACTGGTCCTTTTCGACCACGCCCAGGCTGAGAAGCTTGTCGAGGTGATGAAACGCGACGCTGGGGCTAGAGAAGCCAAGCTCCTTCTGAATCTCGCGCACCCCGGCCGCCTTGCCGTACCTGAGAAGGTAGAGATAGACCTGGAGGGTCTTTCCTCTGAGCTCGTAGTCGACCCTGTCGCGCTGAGCCTCAGACAACGTGTCTCATGCACGGGCTGCCATGATAAGGGCTTTGTTCGCGCGCCGAGAACAGTTCGTTCTCCGCAATGGGACTAATTCGGTGCCTGTGATACCCCAAGCCGATGAACCGGCTCGGAAGCACCTCTGCCAGGACTGTGATCGCCCTCTTCGGCGCATTCATAGTGATCAGCGGTTTCGGGCTGGCTCTGCTCTCCAACACTTCAGGCACTTTTGGCACCTTCAGCCCGGCGGGGTCCGCACCCAGCACCCTGCCCCTGGGCGCAAATGGCTCGCTGAACGATCTGGCCTCTGTCTATGGAGGATCGTCCTACTCCAACGGGCCCTCACCCGTAGGCGGCACCCAGGTCATCCAGACCGTTACGGAAATGTCGACCACGACCGCCACATTGCCCCCATCCGTCAGTGGGTCGAGCTCGAGTCAGGGTTCAAACCCGACGCAAGTCAACTCGACTCTAGGGACCGGCGCGCTAATCGAGTTCTCCAGCGACGTCACCGTAGAGTCTGCGACCCCACAGCAGGCCGCAGCGCGAGTGGTCGGGATGGCCTATTCGGTCGGAGGATACGTGGCCTACCAGTCCACCTTCAAGGACGCAGCCTACGTGGTGATCCGGGTCCCGGCCTCCGAGTACCAGGCGGTCCTCACTCAGGTCGAGGGAATCGGAAACGTCACAAGCCTCGTCTCGAACTCCAACGACGTAAGGGTCCAATACACCGACCTCAATGCGTCGCTCGCTTCTTTGCGCACCGAGCAGGCCGCACTTCTGAGGCTCCTCAACCAGTCGACCACAGTCAACTCGACCCTGCAGATTGAAACGCAGCTTCAGGGAGTGAACCAGCAGATCAATTACATTCAGAGCCAAATCCTACAGACCAAGACTCTGATTGACTTCTCCACAATCGATGTTACGTTTTCAAGGAGCGCACAGAAGACTCCGCTGTCCATGACGTTGAGCGCGACGCCGACCAACGGGACAGCCCCGTTGAGCGTCACCTTCAACGCCATCGTCAAGGGAGGAGCACAACCCTACATTGTCAACTACAACTTCGGAGATGGGACCTCCTATCAGGGACAGATCCTAATCCATACGTTCGACGGGTCTGGCGACTTTAGGGTCACTGTCACCGCAACCGACCAGAACGGCACCGTCACCATGACATCGACCAAGGTCCACATTGTGGCAGCCCCCAACCAATTCGGAGCGGTCGGCTTCCCGACCACTATTGCCAACCTCTTCGTCAACGTCCTGGAAGGGATAGTCGAGGTCGCGGTGGTTGTACTGCCGCTTGCGGCAGTGGCCGCTGTGGTTGTGATCCCCCTCAGGCGTCGAACCAGGTCTCAGAAGACCGTCAAGCAGAGCCAGTAGGCGAAACCGCTTTCGTCTTTTTTATTTTCCTGTAATAGTAATACACTATGAAAGGTCCTGAAAGAAGGAAGAGCGCGACCACGGCAAGCATCGAGTAGGAAAGGAAGTTGGCGGTGCCCGCCGGGACGTTGGACAGGATGGAACCCATCAAGGTAACCGACGACAGCGACCCTGCGCCTCGGGTTATAGAGCCTTGCCCTTCGCCGGCAATCGATATTAGTCAGCGGCAGAAGTACGGTCACATGCGAAGTTCCAACGTCGAGCCGGCCGATGTTCTGAAGAAGTACAAAGTGGTGGCAGTCGTCGGCGCCTCAAAGAATCCGGATAAGGAGGCGAACAGCGTGCCCGCCTACCTCATGCAACATGGCTACACCGTAATACCAGTCAACCCGACGGCCGAGGTCATCCTGGGGGCAAAAGTGTACCCCGAGTTGGCAAGTATTCCCGAGGAGTTGGCGAAGAGCGTGGAGGTGGTCGAAGTGTTCAGACCTTCGGAGGAGTTCCCCGACGTCTCCCGCCAAGTGGCCGCAATGAAAGAGAAGTCAGGACGCCCCTTCGTCTTCTGGGGGCAGCTAGGGCTTGAGAACGACGAGGCGAAGCAGATTCTTCAGGAGGCCGGAGTGGATTACGTCATGAACGCCTGCATGAGGACGGAACACAAGATGATCGGGATTAGATGAACCCCGGGAGCAAGGTCAATGCAGTGTGGCACGCAGACAATCCCATGCCTAGGAACCCTAGCAAGGATGAGCGTGTCAGGTGGCACTACGAGCACGCCCGGGCATGTGGGTGCAGAGAGGTCCCCGAAAACCTGGCAGAAGATGTCAGGGCGCTGGGAAAAAGGACAGACGCCGCTCGGTCTAATTAACAGGCGAAGCGCTCCACTGGCCTCCGATTGATCAATCCAATCTATGCCCTGATACCGGCCTTCATCTGGTCGTTCTGTCCCATCTACTACAGGGGCTTCATGAAGAAGCTCGGTTTCCTCAGCCTGAACCTGGTCAGGACCTCCCTGTCCGCTGCGGTCCTTCTCCTACCCGCGGTCTACTTCGGATTTAGCGGGGGCCTGGTGTATGCCATCCTGAGCGGCCTGGTGACCCTGGCCGTCGGGGACAGCCTCTTCCTCCTGTCTATCAGGGAGACGGGAGCATCGGTCGCCACGCCCGTGGTCTACTCCTACGTGCTTCTCGTACAGCTCACTTCATTCACCCTGGGACAGGCTGTCCCGGGGGCCAACATTGTAGCATCGATTATGGTCGTGGCAGGGGTGGCGGTGCTTTCCAGAGGGGGTGGTGGACAACCAAGGACCAAGGGCATCGCATTCGCCCTCGGCGCCGCCGTGGCATGGACAGCAGGGCAGGAGTCCATTCAGCTGGCGACCGGGGCTGGGACGAACGTTTTCGCTATTGCATTTGGGAGGACCGCAGCCGCGGCCGTAGCACTTGGAGTTGTCACACTGCTGACTCGGAAAGGCCAGAAGTGGCCTTCCGACCTCGGAGGAAAGGAATGGGGGTTCGTTGCACTGATTGTAATCAGCGACCTGGTCGTTGGTTCGCTCTTCTTCGTCTACTCGATCGCGCTGATCGGTGTTGCTCTGACCGTAATCATCACAAGCCTGAATCCACTTCTCACCCAGGTCTTCTCGCGGGCCCTGGGCAAAGAAGCCCCATCAGGCTGGGATTTCACGGGCGGGGTACTAATCGTCGTAGCAGTGATTATTTCAATCTCGCTCTGATTCCAGTCATTTCTTGAGGTAGGCGTCAAGTACCTCTTCATTATTCTCCGCATGGAAGAAGACCGGGATGTTCTGGGTCGCCGTGGCCTTGAAGCTCGTGAGCAGCCAGTCGCCGTTCTGGAACGCGAGGGTCCTCTCCATGAACGCGTCGTCGATGGCGAAGGTGTCCGAGATGAGCTGGCGGTCGTAGGGGCGGGGCATTGTTGAGACGAAGTAGCTGTGGAGTTGCTGGAGGGCGTTGGTATTCAGGTGTGCGACCCTCTGGGTGCTGATCCAGCAGTTCAGGTGGTACTTCCTGCCGTGGCGGAGGAGCCGCTCCACAGCCCTGCTTGACTGCTCCGTCCCGTCCTCCTTCCTGACCACCTGAGGTATGAACTCTTGTGCCTCGTCGATGATGAATAGCACCCGCGGCGTCAGTGTGAAGCTGTGCTTCCGTTTCCTGAAGACCTCGTTGATGACATTGGCGGTCTCGAGCCTGGCGTCCTCGGCCTCTGGGAGGTTCACGACGAATACCTTGGGAGATTCCTTGCCCGTCGAGAGGATCTCGTCAGCGAGCTTGGACCAGGAGTAGCCTTCTCCGTCGATCTTGGTCTCTGGGATGGCGTCCACTACCTTCCCAAGGCTATCGAAGGTCTTCTTCAGGGAGCTGTTCGTCCCCAGGTCCACCAGGAGGGGGTCGATCCTCGATATCAGCTCCCGCGTCTTGGCGCTGAACCTTGCCTCGAGCTCCAGCCTGTTCTCCTTTAGGAACTGTTTGATCGTTTCGACAACCTGGGGCACTAGGATCTTCTGTTGGACGGCGCCATACCTATCGTTCAATGTGTTGGACAGGACCTCGACTAGACCTTCGTAGGTGCCGAACCTGGCCACTTCCTCTTCACCTGCCAGGCGACTCTGGAGGAACTCGACCTTGCCGTCCCTGAAAAGAGTCGAGATCTTCGGATAGAATTCCTCCTCCCTTGTAGCGAGGCCTTCCGGAGTAGCGTGACGCTTGAAGTACTCGGCCGGGAGGTTCTTGCTGTCCTTGAACGAGTCGGTGAAAAGTATCCTGCTTGGGAGTTCGTTCAGAACGTCGAGAATGTGGATACCGTACTCCGCGGACACGTCGAAGATGACCACCTTCAGGTCGGGGATGACCCTCAGGGCCTTCCTTACCACCGTAGCAGTCAGATTGCTCTTCCCGCTCCCCGTGAATGCAAAGACCCCTCCCATGTAGTGGATGAGGCTCTCGAGGTTGACCGAGAACGGGATAGACCCTTCAGTGAACCCGAGCAGGCTGCCGAGGGTGTATCCTTCGGTGTCTCCCTTCGGAGGCTTGTAGCAGATCAATTGCTGGATGGACTCCTTGCTAAGGAGTTTGACCGTGCTCCCAGTCAGTGGGGCTATTGCCCTGCGCTCGTAGGTCACTTCTTCGGTGGCCTTCATGACATATCCGATTGGGGCCGCGACTACCTCGATCCAAGTGCTCTTCGACCCTTTCTCCCACTCCTTCTGTATGAGGTCCATGAACTCCTTTCGGATGGCCGCGGGCTGCGACTTGTCGAGGGTCAGCATGGAGTAGTGCATGGGGTACACGTCTGCGATCTCGTAAAGAGAATAGGAGCTTTTCGACCCGAGGGCCTGGACGTTGGGAATCGCCACTAGCTGCCCCATGGCGAGCCGTTTGATCACGTTGGGAGTGTAGTCGCATTCGATGTGAGCAGTCCGGAAGGTGACCGAACTCCCATCGACGGTGTTGCGGGTGGTCGAGACAATGTCTCTGAGCCGGGCTTGGAATTCTCCTCCTATGTCGTCGAAGGCCTGCAGGGTCAGACCCTCCTCTTCCCCTCGACCTGGCTGCGGTAGTCCCGGAACCGCCTAGAGAACAGAACCTGCTGGTCGAGGTCCGACTTCGCCATCTCTATCGCGACGGCCCCCAAGTATGCCTGGCGAGTCTCGTTCAAGACGGACTTCGCCTTCTTGTCAGCGAGAAACAGAGGGTAGTTGTGCCCGAGAGCCTCGGGTATCACTTCCTGGGCCATCTCCGTCAGCATGGCCATGACCATGTTCGTCATGAGGGAGCCCCTCTTGGAGTTCAGTATGGGTCTGATTTCCTCGTCCACCGCCCCGTCCCTATTGTGAAGGAGGATCTCGTCCCAGTGGTCGAACGCGGGATAGACAGGCCTGTCGTAGGTGAACACATGGCTTCTAACCTCCGGGCTCGAGTCACTGCTCCAGAGCTGAATGTAGGTCTTGACGTACACGCGCTCGGGATAGATTATGTTGCCATATGCTCCATTGACTCTGGCTTCCCCCTGAGCAAGGGAGGCGTCGGCATAAGGCGCCATCGTTCTAAAGGCCGCGTCGATATCGGCGGTGTGCCAGGGAGTCGGGATTTCGGACGCGTTGACCACGCTGTTCGTCTGCAAGAGCATCTTGTCGCTATTGAAGTTGGGAATCTCGCGCGTGGGTTTCATCAATCCTGCCGAAATCATAAGAGGGATTGCAGCCTTGACGAGCTCGAAGGCGTTCGTGTCCTTGATGAACCCGATCGGCAGGATCCCGTCGGCCCATGCTTTCCGGGTCAGAGCTTGGATGAAGACCAACACCATGAAGTCGAGGTCGTCGGCTGTGACCCAGACTTGTTTCCCTGACTTGTCGATGCGCAGTGGGTGGCCTCCTTCTGGGTCGAATATGTGTCCGCTGACAGTAAGCGTGGCGTTGAGAACCCTTTCCCAGAAACGGGCGACCTCTGGCCGGAGCTTGAAGCTCACGCCCGATCGCTCGAAGATGCCGAAGCGTCTGTCGAGCTCCATCAGATCGTCCTGTAGGTTTGATTGTCTGCCGGGGTCCGCTCCGGTCTTCTGAATCAGCTCAGTCGCGGTGAGTTCATCTCCCCCGAATAGGCGCATGACAGCAGCGAACTTCAGTAGCTGGCTCCGAGGCGCCGGGAGAGATAGCCCAGCGTTTGAGATGAGCATCCGTGCCAGCTCCAGGTCGAAGGCCGTGACCCTTCCACTTGCAGTCTCCACCCCTTCGAGGGCACAGAGGTGCCCGGCGATGAGGTCCCGGGTGCTCCACACTAGGTGAGATACGTCTCCCGCCAGGCTCCGGTCGAGGAGGAGTATCTTCGTGCCGAGGTTTCCAGCCACTGCCTTGTAGGCGAGGTAGTATTCCGCCAGATGCATTACGGCCGTAGGTAGGCGCTCCGAGTCCACCTCGATACCGGACTCCCGTTTCTGTCCAAACACCTGAGCGGCGTCTTCTTCTGAAAGGGGGATTGCGACCGATACCGAGAAGCTTGCCATCTCTGGCCTAGGCTCTCCCACTTCGACCGCACTCGGTGTGAAATGGACAGTCCCGGAGTAGGCGAAAGCCCCGACATAGAATACCATAAGGTCGAGCTGAAGGTCGACCGAGACCGTCCCATCGATGGCCAAGTACCCAACGGTCTGGGAACCGAAAAATTCCTTGGCCGTAGAGTTGGCAGAGGGGAGGTCAACCCCGAAGCGGAGGAGACCCAGCAGGTCCGGGCCGCAGTCCCTGAGGCCCGCCATTTTTGCCTTGAAGGAGTTGAGGATAAACCTGGTCGACGCCTGGACCTCCGAAATGGTGCGAGATTCGGCGGTGGCTTCAGAATCGGACAATGGGGCGCACTGCCGAAGTTCCGACTTTAAACGTTGAAGCTCCCAGCGGAAAAAGGGGAGGTCGGATTCCTGAAAGTGATTTGAAGGGAACGCTAATTAGGTTCCTTGAGGACGAATCTCTTGGCTTGAAGTTCCTGCTAGAACACAAGTTCCCACGAAAGCTAAGGTATGCAAGGGTCTTCCTTGAGGCCGGGTCTGCTGAGATGTTCTTCTCACTTGACGGCTCCAGCGCCGACTGGCACGCGAGCATAGGAAGGAGGAGGACGGAGGTGGAGATGACAGACGGGGAATATGCTAGGTTGCGGAAATCAGTTCCTGCGCTCGAGATGCTCGATGACAATGGTCACCAGGTCGTCATCAGAAACGCTGCGGGATACGAAGAACAATGGCGGAAACCTCGCTGGGTGCTCACCGGAGTCCGCAAAAGACCACAGAGGGGTCCATGAGGCCGCGACGGAAGAGGAATTCGCATTTTGCTGCGTATTGACACGTCGATGCGAAAGACAACTTAAATCCAAAGAGAGGAACTTTTCTTCGTCGGCATGGAAAGTGTAATGATGGTCCCAGCGAACGGACTAGAAGCAGCGACGCAGATCGTAGATCTGGCCGAGACAAGGGGAGTACGACTTAGACTGCTGGGGGGACTCGCGTTCAAGAAGCTCTGCCCGAGCTCAAATGAGCCCAGGTACTATCGCGAGAACAAGGATATCGACCTGATGGGCAGGCGAGAAGATTCGAAGGAGATTGTGAGAATAATGGAAACGCTCGGTTACAAGCCAAGAGAGGTCTTCAACAAGCTCAACATGGGACAGAGACTCATCTATTACGACATGGGAAACAGGCGCAGGGTCGACCTCTTCCTGGACGAGTTCGTCATGTGCCACAAGTTCAACTTCAAGGAGAGCATCCTCGCCGGGACGTACACCCTGCCCATAACCCAGCTTGTGATGACAAAGCTGCAGGTCGTAGAGAAGACGGACAAGGAGTACAACGACCTCATCGCAGCGTTTCACGACTTTGACGTGACCGATGGGAAGGGCGACGTCATGGGCGACGAAATCGCAGAGCTATGCTCCAAGGATTGGGGAATCTACACCACTTTCTGGAAAAGCCTCGAATCACTTCGCGATCGAGCTGAGACTATTGGCAGTGACGACCGAAGTGTAGTAGTCCCGCGAATAGAAAGGTTGATGTCGATGATGGACTCCAAGCCCAAGAGTTTTTCCTGGAAGATGCGGGCCAGGATTGGGGAGAGGGCGAAGTGGTACGACCTCCCCGAAGTAGACGGCGACTCGATGCTGAGCTAGGCCTTCCTTATCCTGACTATCGCTCCGCCTTCTTTGCCCACTGCATAGTAGGCTTTGGAATGGGAGATTCTGAGCACCTTGCCGACGCCGGCTGCTGTCGTCTTGAATTCCTGGACCCGATCCCCTTCTACGTAGATCGCCAAGGGAGATCCTTTCCTGACGTGGAGTCTTTTTGCGGCATCGGTGGTCAATGTGACTCCCTCATCAGCATCTTCAAACTCGACGTCGATTCTCTGCCCGCCTAGGCTGGTGGAACCGATGAAGCCCTTCTGTGTGAAAGATGAGACGTCGACCACGAGTACGAGTTCGCTTTCGGAGACTTCGGGCACCTTTAGACAGGCTCCGCTTCGGCCTCCTCACCTTCGTCTGAACCTTCGTCTGAAGCCGCCTCTTCTTCTAGAGGAATCTCTTCTTCCACTATCTTTTCCCCTTTTTCCCCAGCAAGGTCGTCGATTGGATACCAGTGCTTCTTTCCATCAAGGCTGGACATCTCGACCTCACAAAACCCCGCAAGCGTGAGGCCTGTCATCAATCCGGCCCTGTTTCCGTCGTTCAGGTTCACCTTATGGACGGAGACTGATTCGTCGCCGAACACCGCCTCCCGCTGCGTGTTTACGAACACTTTGATTCCCTTGGCCGGCTTTAGATCCATCTGCCCTTTTCAGAGGGCCTTTTGGGATACTTAAAGTGTGAATGACTGGATATCGCGCAGAATCTTTCGCGTCTCCTGCGCAAGATGTCCGAGGTTGGCTGGATCCCTTCGCTTGAGGGCATAGGAAGAAGCGAGAAGTGCTACGCCAGGGATGCCTGTGATCGGGTCGGGCGCAGCGATCAACGCTATTCCGACCTTTCTTGCTGTGCTGCTAAGTGATTTCGGTTTTGTGATTCTGTCAAGGTGGACTTGGACCTGTCCCATCTCGACCTTCTCAGAGACGTCCGTTTCCGCGTCGGCCAAGCGGGAAACCGATGCGATCGAAGAACGTATGAGCTTCTTTTGTGACTCTTGCAATATCCCTTAGGATATCCATGCAGTGCCGGCCCGTTAATGGACGTTGTCAAAAGACATTGCTCGTTGGCTAAACTAAATAGCAACCCGACGCGGGATTGCCCCATGCCACGCCTCCTGACGAAAAAAGAAATTGAAAAACGGATCGCCAACCTTGATGGCTGGAACTACCAAAAAGGATTCATCACGAAGAGCTTCGAGTTCGGTCGATTCCTGGAAGGAATAAGGTTCGTCGACCAAATTGCGACAGTCGCCGAGGAACAGGAACACCATCCAGACATACATGTAAGATACACGACGGTAAGGCTTTCATTGCAGACCCATTCGCAGGAGGGAGTCACCGTATGGGACGTTGAGCTCGCGGAGGCGATCGACAGATTGCCCGTGAGAGGGCTGGTCGGCGGGAAGAAGAGCAGATAGCTTTCGCGCCTGCAAAACATATATACACCACTCGGTTGTATACCCATCGAGTTAGATGTCTTCAACAGCCTATTCAGCGATGACCTCTTCGGGACAGCCTGTACTGATTTTGAAAGAAGGGTCGAGCCAGAACAGAGGAAGGGAGGCTCAGAAGAACAACATCAATGCCGCCAAATTGATTGCGGAAATCGTGAAGACCTCGCTTGGGCCTCGCGGCATGGACAAGATGCTCGTGGACTCTCTGGGCGACGTGACGATAACCAACGACGGAGCCACCATGCTGAAGGAGATTGATGTTCAGCACCCGGCTGCCAAGATGCTGGTTGAGGTTTCGAAGACGACTGACAACGAGGTAGGGGACGGCACCACGTCAGCTGTGGTCCTGGCGGGAGCGCTCCTCGAGAAGGCCGAGGAACTCCTGGACAAGGATGTGCATCCGACCGTGATCGTGGACGGCTACTCGAAGGCGGCGCGGAAGGCGACCGAGGCTCTGGAGGCGGTAGCGGAGAGGGTTAAGCCCGACGACAAGGAGTGGCTGGTCAAGGTCGCACGGACGAGCATGCAGACGAAGCTCGTATCCCGAGAGGCGCAGGAGCTGGCCAACCTGGTCGTCGATGCCACCATGGCGGTGGCCGAGAAGACAGAGAAGGGGTACAAGGTAGACATTGACAACGTGAAAGTAGAGAAGAAGCCTGGAGGGTCAATGAGAGACACCAAGCTCGTTCAGGGAATCATCCTCGACAAGGAAGTGGTCCACTCAGGGATGCCCAAGAGGGTCGAGAAGGCAAAGATTGCACTGGTGAGCGCGCCGTTCGAAATCGAAAAGACCGAGTTCGACGCTAAGATCAACATCAACGACCCGTCCATGATGAAGAAGTTCCTGGACGAGGAGACCAAGATGCTGAAGGGGATGGTGGACAAGGTCGCCCAGGTAGGCGCCACGGTTGTAGTGTGCCAGAAGGGGATTGATGACATCGCGCAACACTACATGGCGAAGGCAGGGATACTTGCGGTCAGGAGGGCCAAGGAGAGCGACATGACGAAGCTCGGGAAGGCAACGGGCGCAAGGGTGGTCAACAACTTCGAAGACCTGTCCGCAGGGGACCTAGGTTATGCTGCCCTGGTGGAGGAGAGGAAGATAGAGGAGGACAGATGGGTGTTCATCGAGGGGTGCAAGAACCCGAAGGCGGTCACTATCCTCCTCAGAGGAGGAACCCAGCGCATCGTCGACGAAGGGGAGAGGTCGCTGCACGACGCGCTAATGGTGACCAAGGACGTCATAGAGAAGCCGGCAGTGGTGGCGGGCGGCGGGGCTGCCGAGGCCGAGGCTGCCTACCAGGTGATGAAGTGGGCGGAGAAGCTCTCAGGGAGAGAGCAGCTCGCGGCTCAGAAGTTCGCCGAAGCCTTGGAGTCGATTCCGATCGCACTCGCCCTGAACGCGGGCATGGACCCCATAGACGCACAGGTCGAGTTCCGGGCGAAGCACGCCGAGGGCGGCACATGGTTCGGGGTTGAGGCGAGCGACGGGAAGGTCAAGGACATGTTCCAGCGCCAGGTCTTCGAGCCTCTGGCGGTGAAGGTCCAGATCATAAAGTCGGCCACCGAGGCAGCGTCAATGATCCTGAGGATCGACGACGTAATAGCCGCGGGCAAGTCGAAGGGCCCATCCGGACCCCCAGGCGGAGGAGGCATGGGCGGGGACGGCGGCGGCGACTTCGACTAAACTCGGACGATAGCACCTCCTTACCACGCGCAGAGACTGCCGTTAATCTGATGCCCTCAAGCAGACTTTGACAGATAGACCGAGTCGGCAAACCACCAGACAACGAGGACTGCGATGAAGAGTCGTTCGGCGAGTCCCGAGGCGCCTAGAGATAGGGCCGTGACAAGGGCGAAGAAACCTCCCGCTGTCAGCCAGGCGACCAAGGTCGCTAGGAATGGCCTGCGGCCCACTGCGTATGAAATCAGGACCATCCCAATCGGTCCAGCCGAGAAGACGACCTGCGAAATGACGCTATGCATGATTCCATGGAGCGTTGCGGGTGTGCCTTCAAGGTCCGTGGGGAAAGCCCCCACGGTGAAAAGGGCGATTCCCGCAAGGAAGAGAAGAGCAGACCCGACCTTGGAGGATCTGGCCTTCGCTGAGAGGTAATTGAGAACCCCAAGGGTCGCCAGCCCTATCCCTCCGATGTAGAACCCCAGCTGCATCTCCCATGCGAACGAGCCGACGGCGTAGTCGCTGACAGCCTGGGTCAGCGGATTGTAGCCGGTTGGCTCGAAGTGAAGAACAAATATTACCAGAGCAAAGAAGCCGATGCCACCTGCTGCGATGAACGCGAGAGCCTTGTTACGCAGGGCCTTGTTCGGAGGCTCGTCAACCTCGAGGTATGCGTTTGGGAACGCTTCGACGGGTCGTTTCACTTCAGTTTCATGGCGTCGGGATGAAGGGTATATCCCTTGCTAAGGCATGAACCTCGCAGAAGCTGGTCTTGGCTACGTCAGACTTAAAACGGGAACCCGCCACAAACTCGTTTCGGGGTCGACGTGGAAGAATCAAAGGCACTGGACATCCCTTTCTTCAAGGACCTCATCCCCGGGGGGGTCGAATACGGCACCGTCTTCCTGGTCGAATTCGAACCCCAGTCCTGTTGGTACGACGTCGCCTATACCATGGCCGCCCAGGCCCTGCGCAAAGGGCTGAAGACTGACCTGCACATCTTCCAACACAACCCGAAGGCGGTGAGGGACGCCGTGAAGGGCATGGGGCTGGATGTGAAGGAGCTCGAAGGGCAAGACCTTCTGCGGTTCATCGACAGCTACTCGGTCCAGATAGGGGTTAATCCGGCCGACCTGCCCAAGGGGGCTGACGCGTTCAAGACTTCGTCGGTCAAGCTCGAGGATTGGGCCAAGGCTGCAGCACAGCAGATGTCGGAGGTGATTCCCGAATCCGAGCGGAACCGGCTTCACATCGACGACAACACGGCCGTCCTTTCGCGCTACAACAAGGAAGACGACGTGATTGACTACTGGAGGACGAAGATCATCCCGTTGTACAAGACGAGGGAGGGGGTGCTGATGAACGCAGTGGCTCTGGGAGTGGCTTCGGATTGGTTCTACAAACAGCACGAGTCCCTCGTCGACGGCATAATCGACTGCCGGAGCGTGGAAGCGAACGGGGTGGTGGAGCATCAGATCAGGGTGAGGGCGTTCAGGGGAAAGGCCCCCGATTCGAGGTGGCGGCGGATCAGGATTGTGAACGGTCAGGCGGTGCTCGAGATGGGAAAGGAGCAGCCCGACCAGTCCGGACAAGGGAGTACAGTCCGACAGGAGGAGGGAGAGAGGAGGCTGGCCGCAATAATGTTCACAGACATGGTGGGGTTCACCGGAATGGCCCAAAGTAACGAAACCCTTGCCATGGAGTTGCTGGAGGAGCAGAGGGTGTTCATGCGGCCATTCTTCGCGAGGTTCAGAGGCAGGGAAGTGAAGACCATAGGAGACGCTTTCCTGGTAGAGTTCAGCAGTGCTTCGGAAGCGGTCAGTTGCGCCGTGGGCATCCAGACCGCGCTGAAGGAAGAGAACCTACAGCGACCGGCAGAGAGGAAGATCGCAGTCAGGATTGGGGTCCACCTAGGGGACGTGATTCATTCAGGATCGGACGTCGCAGGGGACGCGGTCAACGTGGCATCGAGGATTGAACCCCTTGCGCTCCCAGGGGGCGTCTGCGTGACAGGTCAGGTGTATGAAAGCGTGGTGAACAAGGTCGGTTGCGAGTTCGAGGCGATGGCGTCGCCGCAGCTCAAGAACGTCACCTCCGCGGTCGTCGTCTACAAGGTTGTCGGCCTTGGGGAGGCGAGGGTGAAGAAGCCTGACCAGGAAATCGGGTCCACAAGATATAGGGTCGCAGTCTTGCCGTTGAGCAATATCAGCCAAGAGAGAGAAGACGATTATTTCGCGGATGGGATGACTGAAGAGCTGATTTCTTCCGTGTCGAAGGCTGAAGGCTTGAGGGTCATCGCAAGGACCTCGGTCATGAGGTACAAGGGGACCAGCAAGCCAATCTCAGAAATAGGCAGAGAGCTCGGCGTCGGAAGCGTCCTCGAGGGGAGTGTAAGGAAGGCGGGGGACAAGGTCAGGGTCACGGTCCAGCTCATCGACACATCTACCGAGGAACCGAAATGGTCTCAGGAATACGACAGAGACCTCAGTGACATATTCGCAATCCAGAGCGATATTGCCCAAAGGGTCGCCGGGGCGCTAAGGGAGAAGATGCTCGGGGGCATCACAATCCCGGAGGCAAGGGCGAGCACCAGCCCAGAGGCCTACGTCAGCTACCTCAGGGGGAGGCAGGCCTGGAACACCAGGAACGAAGAGGGGCTGAAGAAGGCAGTCGGGTTCTTCGAGGGGGCGCTCAGAATCGATCCGAACTACGCCAAGGCCTACACCGGACTCGCGGATAGCTACGCCACCCTTGCGCTTTTGGAGTTCGTTGCGCCCAAGAGCGCCTACCCATTGGCCAAAGAGGCTGTGGGAAAGGCCCTCACCCTCGACAGTCGCCTGGCCGAGGCCCACGCCTCGCTGGGGCTCATCAGATACCAGTACGATTGGGATTGGGGAGGGTCCGAAGAGGAGTTCAAGGAGGCGATCGCGATCAACCCAGGCTACGCTCCGGCCCATCAGTACTTCGCTGATTACCTCAAGGCGATGGGCCGCTTCGGCGAGGCCCTCGCCGAGATCCGCAAGGCCCAGGAGTTGGACCCGCTCTCCCTTGCGATCAGCGCGGGAGTCGGCCACGTGCTGTATCTTTCACGCAGGAACGACGAGGCGATAGAACAGTACCGGAAAGCAGTCGAACTGGAGCCGAATTTCATGCAGACACACGTCTGGTTCGGGAGGCCATACCTCGAGAAAGAAATGTATGCCGAGGCGTTGGCAGAATTGGAGACCGGCGTCCGCCTCTCGGGGGAGGGGACCCTGGCTTTGGCGATGCTGGGACACGGCCTCGCTTCGGCGGGCAGGAAGGAGGAGGCGGCTGCGATTCTGGAGCGGCTCAAGAAACGTTCTGAGCACCAGTACGTCCCGTCCTACTGGGTTGCGGTCGTATACAACGGGATGAAGGAAAGGGACCAAGTGATAGTATGGCTGCGGAAGGCCTTCGAGGAAAGGTCGAGCTGGCTTGTCTGGGCCAACGTCGAACCGCGATTCCAGTGGCTCAGGGACGACCCGGAGTTTAGGTCGATCATGAACGCGATGAAATTCCCCTGAGATTCTCTTCAAGCGTTATATACGAACAGGCGGTATTCTTTCACGGATTGCAGGCCCAAAGGGCGACTGCAGACAAGATCCTCGACGCCTCCTCAAAACTTTTCGCGGAGAAAGGATTCTCCAACGTTTCCGTCAGGGACATCTGCAAGGCGTCGGGAACGACAGCCCCCGTGATCTACTACCACTTTGGGAACAAGAAGGGGCTCTTCGACGCGGTTGCGAGAAAGCAGATCTCGATGGAAGCCTTCATCAGAAGGCTTGAATCCGTCTCTAGGAGCGAAGACCCGAAGAGAGGACTCGCCGCGTTCATAAAGACCTACCTATCCTCCTTCCCAGAGCACGCCTTCGATACCGGTTTGTACCTCCGGGACTCGGCGATGCTGGACAAGCAAAGCGCCCGGATGGCGAGCGATGACCTCGACCGGGTCAGGAAGATGGTCTTCACACTGGTCGAAAGGGCGATGGACAAGGGATACTTCCGGAAGACTGATGCCGGAATGGCTGCCGACTGTCTCCTAGGGATGCTCAACAGGGTCATCTTTCAGCATATCCACTTCTCGCGGATATCCGACCGGGACTCCTACATGCGGTTCGTCACCGAGTTCTTCTTCAGGGCTATGCAGAAAGAGTCCTAGAGGTCAGCGACGACCCGCTGGGGGACTACCTCGATGGAGATTCGGTCCATCTTCCAGTATCGTTCCCGTGCCGCCTTCCGACCTGCTTCCTCGCCAGTGTACCTGATAGCCAGGGCCTCGATGTCCTTCATGGGGTCTCGCTCCTTTGCTATCCTCCCCTTTCCGAAGATCATCACGTAGGGGTAACCGTCGTCCACGAGGAGACACACACGGTCGTCGCGCCTGATGTTCCAGTACTTCACCCTGTCAGTTGTCGTGTTGACGATCAGCTTGTTCCCCTCGTACATGTACCAGATCGGGGTGACGTGCGGGGAGCCGTCCTTCATGACGGTAGCGAGCTTGCCGAAGTGAAGCCCTTCGAGGAAGGCTACCACCCTGCCGTCCAGTTGAATGCGTTTCTCCCCCCGCGGGCTCACTTGAGCTTGGCTGCGTAGTCCACGAGCATCTTCGTGTAGATGCTCCTCGGCGGGAAGCCGATGCTGCAAAGATAGGTGGAGAACTTCACCTTCTTCTTCGGGTCCTTGATCTTCTTCTCGATGGCCCTGATCTCCTGGCCGACTACCGCGTAGCTCGTGGCGTACCCGGGGAAGAGTCCCTCGTGCGCCGGGACCAGCTGGAAGTAGACGCTGCTCCTCGGAACCCCTGTATATTCGTGGGCCCAGTCGACGAAATCCAGAAGGTCCTTCTTGCCGGTGTTGAGCCAGACGTCTCCCACGACCCTGAGGAACCTCACTATGCGCCACCTCCTCGTCATGAACTCGACTTCGAGGTTGACCTGCTTGAGGCCACCGTACTTCTCAAGAAGCTCAACGTAGCCCTTCTCCGCCCTTGTCAGCCTCTTCTTCGTCTCCAGGGCCTTCGAGGCCTCGAAGAATTCCAGCTCCCTGTTGAAGGAAAGCCCTTCAGTAATGGGCGCGCTTGTTGGAGCTACCGCAAGAAGCTGCAGTGTAGGGAGCTTGCCGACGAACCCCACGGCACTGTTTGAGTGATGGACGCAGTGACCGTATTCCTCATGGACCAAGAGGTCGATGAGGGCAGCGACCGACTTGTCTGGGTCTCGCTTGGGGTCGGTGGTCTGGAAGAAGTACTGGAAGGGCTTCTTCGTGTAGGTGTCGAAGAACTGGGCGGCTCCCGTGGGGATGACCCCGGTCAGGTAAGGAGGAGTCTCGATCACCGTCGTCTTGTACTTTGGATTGATTCCATGGACGTCTTCGTTGACGAATTCTTGGATGACCCTGCGCATATCGAGCGTCACTTTCAGTAGCCTAGCTGGGTCGAGCTTCATCCTGGAGTTGATCTTAGCTTCGACCTCCTCCGGGGTCGCCTCGCAGCCGAACTGCTTCGCGAGTCTCTCCGTTACTTTCCTGAAGCGGGGGAGCTCCTCGTCGATCCAGGCGATCGCGTTCTTCTCAAGCCGGTCGGGGGACTCACTGTAGTCGTATCCTTTCCTCAGGACAGTCGGGTAGAACTTCTTCCTCCCCAGATCAAAGGGCTGCTTCCGGAATATCTTTTCGACGTTGGGGAACTCCCCCTTCCCCCACCCTTCGAGTTCGAACAGCTTCACGTAGTCGGATATGCTCTTCTTGAGCGCGTCGCAGGATGCCTTCACTTCGGAGTTCTTCGTTTCCTTCTTGACGGTGTCGAGTATCTCCAGGGCACCGTCGAGCCTGTAGAGTGTCAGGGCCTTTACGGCCGCCGGGATGCTCTTCCTTGAGTAACGCTTGGCGCATGCTTCGACGTCCTTCAGGGCGTAGTCGAGGAGGGAGGACATGTGGTCGTCCCTGACGCCCTCTTTCACCAAGTGTGCAAATATGGTCCCGACGATGTCGTCGAGGACGGGCTGGGGCTCGTCGAAGAGAAGGTTGACCTTCATCGAGTCCAGGAGCTTCTTCTGAAGCTCTGTCTTGGCCTTCCTCCTGAGGGCCCGGACCTTGCGCAGGGCGGCGCTAACGTTCTTCTCCGAAGCGATGAAGAGTTTGCCTGCGTACTCGTTGAACCCCATGAGGTAGGCGCCTGAAGGGCTGACCTCCTTCACGAAGCCCATTATCCGAGCGTCGAGAGGGTCTGAGGCCATGACCCGTCGGGCGGCCAGCTGCGGCTATTTCTAGTTCGCGATGTCCAGGGGCTTGAACTTCTCTACGGTCTCCGCCAGCTCCTTCCCTAGGCGCTTCTTCCAGGCCTCGAAGCCGGCGGGAGAGTCGGGGTAGGCCAGGTTGATCTCCACCAGTGCTGCGCTCTTGGTGACGGTGTAGCGAAGTCCCCTGGCGAGGGAGAGCTGGGCCAGTATCCGCACCCACATCCCCGGGTTCATGAACCTGGCCCTGTTGAATTCAGGGTGCTTGCGCTCCGTAATCGCTGCGACATCCTCCTCCGAAAGGAAATGCTTCATGCCGTAGTTGATCTCATCGTTGGTGACTGTCTGGAGGTACCTCCTGAGGACCTCGAAGCTGGCCATGGGGTAGCCGTGGGTGTTCATGTATTCCACGTTGTACTTCCAGAGGGAGGCTTCGCTGACGTCTCCGCCTTCCACGGCGTCGGCTATGACCTTGCCCAGTATCGTTCCGCTGTAGATTGCTGGGCTGATTCCCCCGGCGTCTATGGGCCTGGGCATCCATGCGGCGTCCCCCACGACCGCGAAGCCGTTTGCCACCATGCAGTCGTTGTGCCGCCTGACCGGGACCTGCCAGTTGCCTTTGGTGTTCCCCGAATCGCTGTCTGCCTTGGGCTGCCTAGGGTTCTTGATGACAGGGTTGTCGGCCACATACTTGTCGATGAGGGTCTGCAGGTTGTCGTTTAGGTGGAAGCGCCTGTTCCGCCGGTCGAGCCCCGACTTCGAGACGCCAAGGCCGATGTTGACCTTGTTCTTCCCCTTGGGGAAAACCCAGGCATAGCCCGCGGGGGCGATGAACTGGTCCAGGTGTATGATGCAGTATTCGGGGGCGAAGAAGGCCTTGTCCTCCATCGCCGGGTCGAACTCGAGGATGTATCGCCCGGTGCCCACGACGTCGTCCGGGTCAATCTCCTTCTCTATCATTGAAGGAATGGGCAGGAAGCGCCTCAGGACGGACGATGACCCGGTGGCGTCGATTACGACTTTTGCCGTGAGGCTGAAGGTCGACCCGTCTGCCTTTCGTCCCGAAACGCCGGTGATGTACCCGTCATCGGAGAGGAGCTTCTCGGCTGTCGCTCCGAACATGAACTCGGTCCCGAACTTCTTTGCGTCGGCCACCTGACGTCTTGGGGCAAGCTTCCGGTTGAAGAGATATCCCTCGCCTTCGAATAGGACCTTGGACCTCCTGTCCGGAGAGTAGACGTAGACGCCGCTTACGGGGTGCTCCAATTCTGGGGAGCCGTACCTTATTCCGATGTGCTCTGCCAGGTAGTCCAGGGAGCGCTTGCTTGTCGCGTCTCCGCAGGTCCATCCGTTGTTGGTCTTCTTGCCCGGCTCTTCTTCCTTGTTCCTGTCAACTATCAGTACCCGTGCCTTTCCCTTCGAGTTGTAGCCTATCGACGCTGCGGTGATGAGACCCGCCATGCCGCCACCTGCTATGATGACATCATAATCCCGCTTGGGAAGCATCGGTCAGAGACGGGGCCAGCACGCATTAGTTAAAGTTAGACGCGGGCCTGGTCAGAAAGCGCCTTGGGGGGACGGACGCAGACGGTCGCCTGGGAGGAAGAAAACAGAAAGAGGGCCGCCCGGCCTGGGGCCGAACAGCCTGGGTTGTCTATTCGCTTGTGAAGATGGACTCGCCCGTGGAGGTTGGTACCTCTGGGAGCGACTCGCTCATCCTCTTCTCGGCAATGGCCGCTGCTTCAGAGAGGATCTTGTTCGCCTCTTCGCTGTTCTCGGCCTGGTAGAAGGTCGTGCCAGTTATCTGGCCGACGTCCACCATGATCGAGTTGAGCTGTGCGCCGATCTCTCCGAGAGCACCCTGCGCGTCAGGCATCGCCTCGCCAAGAGTAGCGCGGACGTTCTTGATCACCCCGATGGCCGGGGCAATCGTAGCCGCGAAGTCTCCGATGTCGGTGACAGTCTGCAGCCTGGTAGTGATCTGCTCTAGGGCGATCTTGGACTGCGTGACTATCTTCTGCATCTTCCGGACTTCGGCGAGCTCGTTGGAGTACGCCTTGCTGGATTCTTGGTCGTGAGCCTGTACGGCGGTCACTGTCTTCTTGAAGATGGAGCTTTCGCGCTGCTTCAGCCTGTTGTTGGCCTGGTCCAGTCGGCTGATCTCACCAGTTAGCTGCTGAGTCGCCTTCTGGATCTGGGGCTTCATAGGCTTGGGACCGCGTACGGTGTCGCGGGTCCGCTTCCCGAAGCTCTCCTTCTCCTGAGCCTTCCATCCCTTCTCGAACTTGCTGCTCAACGTGATATCCAGCATGATATTGATAGAGGGGAATATCCCTGACCGTGGCAAGAACCTTTGACATTATGCTTAACAGATTACACTATCAAATCGGGAAAACAAGTTGGAGAGAGCTCCAACTAGTCGAGCTTGTACCGCTTCGCCAGCTTCACGATGAGGAAGATGACAAGGGCGACGATTATGAAGGTGATTACGGCAATCAGGAAGTCGCCTATGGCGAAGGTTTGACCTGCGAATGACTCAGTCAGTTTGCTGAGGTCGCCCACGCTGCTCAGCGGGATGCCGATGATTGGGAGAATCAGGTCTTTGACCAGGGCCTGTACCAGCGCGCCAAGGTAGACACCGAGTATGAACGCAACCGCGAGGCCGAGGACCTTGTAGTTGGTGAGGAAGGCCTTGAATTCTTGGGACATTCCCTTGGGAGCAGGGGGTGCCGGAGGCTTGGGAGCCGGCGTAAGGAGCTCTCTTATCTTTCGAAGTTCCGCAAGCATTTCTTCGCTTGAGGACATGGCGGACGAACCTGAGACTTGTGTTTTAAGATTATCCCGTCGAATCCCTCGCGAGCGCAGAGCTCTTCACGGTCGTAGGCTTAATCCACCCAATTTGCATGGCCAGAGGAGAACCGTTTCGTTTGAAGGAAACCTATTCCCGGGAAGTCAGGCGCGGATACCTCTACGCGTTCCTTGCGGCGGTCTGCGGCGGCGTTATCCCGACATCGAGTAAGCTGTTGTTGGCCGTTGCCAGTCCTGCTGCGATCGCCTCATGGGGATTCCTGCTTTCGGGACTGGTGCTGGTGCCTTACCGACCGAAGGCTCTTCCAGGGAGGAAGAGCCTGCCCTACGTCGTATTGTTCGGGGTGCTGGGGGGCGCCCTTGGACCCGTCCTCTATCAGTACGGCCTGAGTTCTTCGACCGCGGTCAACGCGTCGCTACTATCCAATGGAGAGGTCCTGTTCACGGCGCTGATAGCGTTCGGGCTCTTTGGAGAGAGGCTGTCAAGGAAGCAGCTCGGCTTCGGGATGTTCATAGTCGCAGGTATTGTGGCCGTGTCGACGAACCTTGAGCTCTCGGGCATCCAGTTCTTCCAGGGCCTCCTGGGGAACCTCCTGATCCTCGCTTCGACGCTGGCCTGGTCTGCGGAGAACAACCTCATAGTTAGCGCGACCCAGAGGTTCGGCCCCGGGCTGATCACGAAGTTCAGGAACATGATCGGAGGTGCCCTTGTGTTGTTGGTCGCTGCTTCGCTGGGAGTCCAGGTCGGCGTCCCATCGAGCGGTTGGGTCCCTCTTGCGGCTTTGGCTTTCGCCCTGGCAGGGACCTCCTTCCTCGCCATCGCTGCCCTCGGGAAGATTGGTGCAGTGAGGACCATCCTCGTGTTCTCGACAACTTCGGTCTTCGGAGCAGTATTCGCCCTGGTGTTTCTAGGAGAGCAGATTACCCCTGTGCAGCTTTCCGGGGGGGCGGTCATCCTGATTGGGGTGTATCTGTTCCAGAGGAACGAGCGGAAACCGGTGGCCTAGTCCCAGCCGAATTGGAAAGGTTAAGGTAGCCAGTGAAATCCAGCCGAACTCCGTTGCCCAGCCCAAGGAGCAAGCTCGCCCTGTATGGCGGTACGCCCATGAGGAGGGAGCCGCTGCCGGTGATGCATCCCGGAGGGTCGGCCATAGGAGATGAGGAGATGAGAGCGGTCGAGTCGGTTCTTAGGAGCCAATCGCTCTACCGGTTCTACGGGCCCCAGTTCAAGGACGTCACGGGGGCATTCGAATCTGCCCTCGCCAAGTATGTGGCAAGGGAATACGCCCTGGGCCTGACTTCGGGGACGGCGGCTTTGCATACCGCGATGGTCGGCCTCGAGGTCGGCAGGGGAGACGAGGTGATAATCCCAACCTACGCGTGGGTCGCGTGTCCGGACGCTGTGGTGGCAGCAGGCGGGACCCCTGTTCTGGCTGACGTGAACGACACCCTGACCATCGACCCCGCCGACGTTGAGCGCCGTATAACCAAGAGGACCAAGGCGATAATGGCAGTGCATACCAGGGGCGTGCCGTGCGACCTTTCCACCCTCATGAGGATCGCAAAGCGGAACTCCCTGTTCCTGATAGAAGACGTCGCCCAGGCGGCCGGGGGGTCGTACAAAGAGAGGAGGCTGGGGAGCTACGGGGACGTAGGCACGTTCAGCTTCCAGCTGAACAAGATGATTACGGCGGGCGAGGGGGGAGCCCTCGTGACCGACGATAGGAGGACGTACGAGAGGTGCGTGATGTTCCATGACATCGGGACGCCCTATAGACAGTTCTCGGGCCAGGGGTTTGGATTCGAGATCGAGCCGTTCCCAGGCGTGAACTACAGAATGAACGAGGTCACGGCTGCGATCCTAGGGGAGCAGCTCAGGAAGATCGACGGCGTCGTAAAGCGCGTCAGGGTGAGAAACGCGAGAATCAGAAGAGGGATTGCGGGGTTGAAGGGGATCCGGTTCAGAAGGTCGAACGACCCGGACGGTGAAGCTGGAATCTCTCTCGTATTCTTCGTCAGAGACAAATCCAAGGCCAGGCTCTTCAAGGACGCGCTCGTAGCCGAGAACATCAGGACCACCAGCGGCGGCTACCCGACTGTGGTGTACGACCCCCGGGTCGTAGACGGGCACACCTTCATGCACTGGGGGCACATCATCAAGAACATGAAGAAGATGATAGTGGAGCACGAGAAGTCCCTCGACCTTATGTCCAGAGCGGTGCACCTTGACGTAAGCCCTCTCCTATCCGACTCAGATGTTGATGACGTCATCGCAGCGGTGAAGAAGGTCGCAGCTGCGGTGCTCTAGTCCTCCCGGCGATTCAGGTTCTGGAACTTAAAAGGCCGAATCGGGTGGGACTGGATTCAATGGGGGAAGAAGTCGGTCTGGGCCTCATCGGGGCCGGAGCCATCGGGCGTGTCCACGCTGGTAATATCACCAAGAACATCAAGGACGTGAGACTCGCCGGCGTCGCGGACATCGACCGTCAGGCAGCGGAGAAGGTGGCGGGAGGGGCCAAGGTGTATTCTGACTACCACGACCTGATCAAAGACCCAGATGTCGACGCTGTCATCGTTTGCACGCCCCCATTCCTGAAGCTCGACATTACGAAGGCGGCAGCCGAGGCAAGGAAACACGTTTTCTGCGAGAAGCCGATCTCGGTGACCCTCGAAGAGGCAGAAAGGATGGCGTCGTTGGTCGATGGAGCAGGGATCAAGTTCCAGGTTGGCTACCAGAGGCGCTTTGACAATTCGTATCTCAGGGCGAAGAAGTCAGTCGAAAGCGGCGAACTGGGTAGAGTGTTGCTGATCAAGGAGCACAACCGTGACCCCCCGGGTCCAATCCTGGGTTGGTCGACCAACCCCGCCAAGAGCGGCGGGATCTTCCTGGACACTGTCAGCCATGACTTCGATGCGGTCCGGTGGCTCTCACAGAGCGAGGTCGTCAGGGTCTACGCCGAAGGCGAGGCGCTGGTCTACGATGACCTGAAGAAGAACGGGGACTTCGACACCACGACCGTGGTGATGAGGCTTGCGAACGGGGCACTTGCCTACGTCGATGCATGCTACAACACTGTCTACGGATTCGACGCAAGGCTCGAAATCCTCGGGACCAAGGCCGCTGTGTCGGTCGACTTGGGTGAGAACACCTTTGCCCACGTCTACACGAGCGGGGGCACGAGCAACGAGTTCTTCGACAGCTACGCTACAAGGTGGGCCCAAGCCTACAGGGACGAGATGGCGGACTTCGCCGACCGGGTGAGGATGGGAGGGGACGTCAGGGTGGGCATAAGGGAAGGGAAGGAGGCGTTGAAGATTGGGCTGGCGGCAAGGGCATCAATCCAGCAGGGGAGACCAGTTGCCGTGCCTCAGGGCTAGAGACAGTCCTGCCTTACATAAGGCCGCTTAGGAACTCGAAGTTCTTCATGACGGACTCTTCCACGGTTATCTTGTGGGCGAAGTCGACCTCGAGCATGAGCCAACCTCCGTACTTGACCTCCTTGAGGGTGTCCATCACGGCGCGGAAGTCTACGACCCCTTCCCCCAGGTCCACGAAGTCGTGGTCGTAGTCTATCTTTTCCGGAGGGACCATCGCCCTCAGGTCTTTCAGGTGTATGAGGGCCATCCTGTCCTTGTACTTCCGGATGAACCTCGGGAGGTCCATGTTCAGCGCCTTCTGATGCGCCGAATCGAAGCAGACGTCCACGGTCGCCGGCCTGCACCGCTCGATCAGGTCGTCGAGCTGTGCATCTGATTCGACGTTGCTCCTCACGTGCGGGTGAAGAGCGACCTTGAGTCCTCTCTTCCCGAACTCCCTGAGGTGCATCTGGGTGACCGCGGCTGCCCCGGCGGCGTCTTTCTCGAAAAGGCAGAGCCACCCCGACTCGGCGCCCATCCTTGCCGCGGCCTCGGCCTGATAGGGGGTGTTCTCGTTTATCGCCATCGACGGGACGGCAAGACCGGCTTCGGTTGCGAGCTCTCTGACGAGTTCGGGCTTCTTCATCATCTCTTCCGGAAGGAGGTTGTACTCTATTCCGACCCCGGTGTACCCCGCGTCCTTGATGGAGCGGCAGACACTCCGGAATGTGGGAACGTCCTTGATCTGACCCCAGGCTATGGCACTACATGATAGTTTCATTTGTGGAGAACCTGCTGACTGTCCGGACCAATCGAGCCTAGCTGTTGAACGTCACTGTGTTGAAGACCGCGGTGGAAGACTGGCCGCTGAACACTGGGTCCACATAGAAGCCGCTGACCACGCTCTTCTGCCAGGCAAGGGAGCCTGCACCGAAGAAGGGCTTGATCGTCCCCAGCCAGATGTACGGCGCGTCGGTGTATACCTGGCTGTAGGCCGCCGTACAGAGGTTAACGAGCTGTGTCGCATCCGATATGGTGGTGAATCCGTTCACGCATTTCTGGACGGTCGGGTTCGTGTAGATGGCCCAGTTGTTCGACGAAGTCTGATTGTTGACGAACAGGAGCCAACTGTCTGCGGGCGTGTCAGCTGCCGGTGCGAAGGTTCCAGTTCCGAACCAGGTCAATTGGGAGATTGACTGGGAGACGTTAAGAGCCGAAGAGTAGGATTCCGTGCCCCCCGTAAGCGGGTAGGCGTAGGACGTGGACGGGGTCACGATGATGTTGACCTTGAAGCCCAACTGCTGCAGGTCGCTCTGTACGATCTGGGCGGCTGTGTTGCAGTAGTCACAGCCCTGGACTACCCTGAATTCCATGGCAGGAAGGTTGTGCGGGTCGATGCCTGCGTTTGTGAGTATGGTCTGCGCTGCCGCCAGGTTGTACTGGTACGGAGAAGCGCCTCCAAGGCCGTAGAACTGGCTGAATACCGGGTATTCGGGACCAATCATGGGGCTAAGCCCTCCGAAGAAGACCTTCTGCGAGATGTCAGTGTAGTTAATCGCCCTCACAATCGCCTGTCTGACCGCGGTGATGTTCGTTGGCGACCTGTGGGTGTTCATTGCGATTCCGACGAACACGGCCGAGTGGTCTGGGAACAGGAAGTTCCCGTAGGTGCTCGGGTTGCTGGTTATCTGACCGTAGTCTTGGCTCAGGATGCCTGCGATCTGGGCCTTGCCAGTGGAGAGGTCCGTGAACCTCGAAACGTCGTCGAAGTTGGCGTTTACAACTACTGTCTTTGCGTGCCCGGGGTCGAGGTACGGGTCGGCGGCGATCTGTGCGGCTGTCAGGCTATTGCCCCAGTAGTTGGAGTTCTGCTGGAACTTTACGAATGCATTCTCTTGGACCTGGGTTACGGTGTATGGCCCTGTCCCCGGAATTGGGTGTTGGTTGAAGTAGGTGTTGTATTGCGCCGGAGTGCCCCAACCGCCGTGGTCCAGTAGCCACTGTGTGTCGAAGATTAGGCCGATGTAGACTATGAGAGTTCCGGGGAAGAAGTTGAAGGGCGCGGCCAGGTGGAACACTATTGTGCTCGAGTTCGTCACATAGATCGGCCAATTAGTGTTCTGCATCATCGTGATGACCGAGGAGGATGGGTTGATCAGGCCGGTCTGGTTGATCATTTGAATCGTCGCCGGACCGAAGTGCACGTTTGAGAAGTCGAAGACGTTGTACGACTCGAGGAACGAAGAGCTGTTACCGGAGAGGTAGTAGAATCCGTACATCTCGGCCCAAACCTGGTAGGCATTCACCGGGTTGCCGTCCGAGAAGGTGACGCCGGGCCTCAGGTGGAAGGTGTAGGTCCTTCCGTCCGACGACTGAGTCCAGACGTCGGCAAGGGCCGGCTTGTAGTTCAGCGCCCCCTGGTTGTAAAGCGCGTTCGGGTCGACCGTAATCATCGGCTGGTAGACTGTGTACGTCAGCCAGTTCGGGTACGGAATCTCGCCTAGGGCGTTGAGCTGGTTGAGGTCCCCTGCGGGCCAGAATACGTCGTCAATGGTCAGGGTGTCCCTCGTTATGCCACTCGTAGTGGTAGTCGTGGTCGTCGGGGTCGTCGTCTTGCTCCCCGTCCCGAAGTACCCCAGGAAGTATGCGGCACCCCCCGAAAGTAAGATGAGGATTACTACGACGCCGACCAATACTGTGCGACCGACAGCAGCTCTGGAACTAGTAGAAAATTGCAATCTGCTTACACAAATCCTTCAAGATTGCTATTTAAGCGTGGCGATTAGGGTCATCGGTTGGAGGACGACCTAATTCCTGGGCGGTTTTCTCCACAAAATGGCAGGCGACAAAACGGTCTTCCGAGATCTCGCGAAGCGGAGGGTCGGTTACCGAACAGATTGACTCCGCGTAGGGACAGCGCACGTGGAACTTGCACCCCGACGGCGGGTTGATCGCGCTGGGGACCTCTCCTGAAATCTCGATGTGCAGCAGTGTTCTCTTCCAGGGGTCTGGCATGGGGGCCGACTTCATGAGCGTCAGTGTGTAGGGATGCCTTGGCTTCTGGAGAACCACGGAGCTCGGCCCGTACTCTGCGAGATTCCCGGCGTACATGACCGCGATCATGTCGGAGAGGTACGCGGCTACGGCGATGTTGTGGGTGATCAGCATGTAGGACAGGGAGAACTTCTTCTGCAGGTCTACGAGCAGGTTCAGAATCTGCGCCTGGACGGACGCGTCGAGGGCGCTGGTGGGCTCGTCAAGAATCAGGAGCTTGGGGCGCGTCGAGATTGCCCTGGCGATCGCGACTCTCTGCTTCTGCCCTCCGCTGAGCTGTCTGGGAAGCCTGTCGGCGAAGTCCTCGGAAAGTCCGACCGCGGCGAGGCTCGCTGAAGCGGCCGCCCTCAGTTCGGCGGGCTTCAGGTTCGTGAGTCCGCGCAGCGGCTCGGCGATGGAATCTGCGATCTTCATGCGCGGGTCGAGAGACGAGTCGGGGTCCTGGAAGACCATCTGGAGCTTCCTGTACACTTCTCTCCTGTTGACCCCCTTTCCGTCAATCCTTTGACCGTCGAAGTGTATCTCGCCTCCCGTCGGCTCGACGAGCAGAGCCAGGGTCCGGGCAAGGGTCGTCTTCCCGCAGCCGGACTCGCCGACGACGGCCAAAGTCTTGCCCTGCTCGATGGATAGGGAGACTCCGTCGACGGCCTTCACGACCCTTTCCTTGGACCTTGAGAGGGGGTTGAGGCCCCTGGTCGTCTTGAAGTGCTTTTTCAGGCTGACCGTCCGGAGGAGAACCTCACTGGCCATAGAGGAAGCACGACACCCGATGGTCCTTGGCAACTTCGGCCAGCTCAGGCTCTCTTTTCGCACAGACGTCCATTGCGTAGGGGCACCTCGGCTGGAACCTGCACGAGTTACTCGCCGTGATGAGGTCAGGTATGGTGCCCTTGATTGGAACCAGCTGCTTCCCCTCGCGCGTACCGCTTGGGATGCACGCCAGGAGCCCCTGGGTGTAAGGGTGGCGGGGCTTGGCGAATATGTCGTGGACCTCTGCGTCCTCGACAATCTGACCAGCGTACATCACTATCACCCTGTCGGCGACCTGGCTTGCGACAGCGAGGTCATGGGTGACAAGCAGAATCGTGGTCCCGAGCTTGTCCCTTATCTCCTTCATCAGCTTCAGGACCTGGGCCTGGGTAGTCACGTCCAGGGCGGTGGTTGGTTCGTCGGCTATCAGAAGCGCCGGCTGCTGGGACAGCGCCATGGCGATCATCACGCGCTGGCGCATCCCCCCGGAGAGTTCGAAGGGATATCGCTCTACGATGTGTTCGGGGTCTGGAATCCTGACCAGGTTCAGCATCTGCTCCACCTCGGACTTCAGTCCCTCGGGGAGCTTCCACTTCCGGCCAGGGAGCCTGGGCGGGCCCATCCGAGCGGGGTCAGACTCCTTCCTCTGTTTGCGGAGGACGATCGCTTCCGCTATCTGCTCCCCAACCCGGCGCAGCGGGTTGAGGCTGGTGAGGGGCTCCTGGAATATCATGGCGATCTCGGACCCCCGGTACTTCTTCGTCTGGTCCATGGTCAGGCTTGCGAGGTCTACCCCCTTGTAGGTCATCGAACCCCCTGTGACCCGAGCGCTCCCCTGGGGCAGGAGGCCGATCATGGCAAGCCCGAGGGTGGTCTTTCCGCACCCCGACTCTCCCACCACGGCTAGGAATTCCTCTTCGCGCACCTTGACGCTGACCGATTCTAGGGCGCGGACCGACCCCCTGGAGGTGCCGTACTCGACGCTCAGCCGCTGGATATCGAGGAGCTCTGCCAACCTATCTGACCCCCAGAGTCTCCTTGATCCCGTCCCCGAGGAGGCTGAACCCGACGACGCCCAGCGAGATGACGAGGCCAGGGATGACTGCGAGCCAGGGGGCGCTCAGGGCGAAGTCGTGGTAGGCGGCGACCATCTGTCCCCAGTCGGGGGCCGGGGGCTTGTTTCCGAGGCCAAGGAAGGTCAGGCCGGAGTAGACGAGGATCACGGTGCCCACGTCCAGCGTGGAGTAGACCAGCATCGTCCCGGAGATGTTGGGCAGGACGTGCCTCAGAAGCATCCGCCTGGGCTTCTGTCCCGAGAGGCGTGCTGCCTCGATGTAGTTCTGATGGGCCACCTTCAGGGCCTCCCCTCTCGCGAGTCTTGCATAGGGGGGCCACCACACTACCATCATGGCAATCATCATGTTCGTTATTCCCCCGCCAAGGATCGCCCCCACCACCATGGCGATCAGGAGGACGGGCATGGCGAAGAAGACATCAGTGAAGCGCATCAGCAGTTCGTCGAGGATCCCTCCCCGAAGGCCCGCGTAGCCGCCGAGGAGCGCGCCCACGAGCACAGCCGACCCGACCACGATGAAGCCGACCATGAAGTCATAGGGGGTCGCCGAGACGACCCGGCTGAACAGGTCCCTCCCGAGGTTGTCGGTTCCGAAGAGATGAGCGATGGAAGGAGGGAGGAAGGTGGCGCTGACCTGGTCGGGTGGGGGGTTGGGCGCGTAGGGCGTCACCTGGACGTTCAGGAAGCTTGCAGCCTGGACCACGACGGCCGTGACGACGAAGGCGAGGACGATGACGAGTCCGGCGATGGATTCTTTGTTCCTGGTCATAGTTCTCAGCGCGCTACGCAAGCCCGCAGTGAGTGATGACGACGTCGAACGCCTCGCCGGAGTGACGCTATCCAAGCCGAATCTCCGGGTCGACGTAGGCGTACAGCAGGTCGGCCACCAGGTTCGTCGTGACAATCAGGGCCGCAAAGACGAAGACCGTCGCCATGATCGCGGGGTAGTCCTGCCCGAGCAGGGCGTAGAAGGCGTACTGGCCCATCCCAGGATAGTTGAAGAGATACTCGACGAAGACCGACCCGGTCAAAAGGAAGGTCATCACCAGTGATGAGACGGTGATAAGCGAGACCGAGGCGTTGGGAAGGGCGTGGCGATAGAAGATCGAGTTCTCGTCAAGGCCCTTGGACCTGGCAGTCCTGATGTAATCTGTCTGCATCACCTCCAGAAGAGAGCTCCTGGTGACTCGGGTGATCACGCCGAAGGTCACGAGGGCGAGGGTCAGGCTTGGGAGAATCAGGTGGATGAAACCGTTCTCGAAGAAGGCGAAGTTGCCCTCGAGGAGGGAGTCGAAGAGCGGGAACCCTGTTATCGCGGACGGGGGCGTGACGAGCAGGGGATCGTAGGCCTGTCCCGTCGGAAGCAAGCGCAGGTACAGGGACCCTAGGACGAGAATCAAGATCCCGATGAAGTATGGCGGCGATGAATATCCCCCGAGGTAGACGATCCGTATCAGCTTGTCGACCCAGGTGGAGTGATACCTCGCCGCCAGGACCCCCAGGACGAGCCCAATGACGACACAGAGGATGAACGAGAAGAAGACTATCTGCAGGGTCAGAGGGAGCGTCTGGACGATTACAGTCGAGACCGGGACGAACCCCCTAGACGGGGAGATCCCGAGATTACCCTGGAGCATTCCGGCAAGGTAGTAGAAGTACTGGACGATGACCGGGTCGTTGAGGTGGTACTTCTGGGCGTAGGCCTGGGCGAGGTTCGGGTAGAGGGCGGCCGCCTTCCCCAGCCACGCCTGCAGCACGTTTCCGGGTATGAGGTGCGACAGTGCGAACGTCAGGGTGAGGACGGAGAAGAGGACGAAGACTGCGAATCCGAGGCGCCTCAGGACGAACCTAAGCAGGTTCACAGAGCCAGCCGAGGCCCCACCCGCATAGAAAAGGATTGTTCGCCAGATAGGGGAGTTTGCATGAAACACGGCTCGACAACCCGCTAAGTTCTAAAGCCCCTCCGGAGGTCGGGAGAAGGTGCGTGGAACACGGTTCGCTGCTCTTGAGTTCCTCCCCCAGGAGCTCTACGCCCGAGCTGCGGATTCGAGGGTGGGCGACCCTGGACTCCCAATCAGGCTCGCGTCAAAGAGGGTCAGGAGGCGCGCACTTACCAAGGACGGGAAGCTGACTCTGCTGGCGGCGGACCATCCTGGCCGGATGGTGACCCGGATCAGGGAAGACCAGCTGAGGATGGCCGACAGGCATGAGTTCCTCTCCAGGGTCCTGAGGGTCATGGCCTGCTCCACCTTCGACGGGCTCCTCGCGACAGCAGACGTTTTCGATGAAATGAACCTGATCCAGCACTTCTCAAAGGGGCGTCGGTTCATGGACGGTAAGCTGGTCATAGGCAGCGTCAACCGCGGCGGAGTAGCCGGATCTGCGTTCGAGCTTGACGACAGAGTCACAGGGTACGACGTCGACGGAATCGTGGAGATGCGGCTGGACGGGGCAAAGTTCCTCCTTAGGTTCGACCCTGAGAGTCGCGACTCGGCAGCCGCTCTGGGGTACTGTGTCCAGCTGGTCCGCGAATGCGTCGCGAGGAGGATTCCAATCTTTGTGGAGCCGCTCCCTGTGAAGAACTCTGGCGGGAAGGTGGAACTTGAAAGGGACGCGGGGAAGCTTCAGAAGCTCGTCGGCGTGGTCAGCGGGCTCGGGAACTCCTCGTCCGGAGTCTGGCTGAAGCTCCCCTACTGCGAGGGCTTCGACAAGGTCGCGGGCTCAACCACCCTTCCCATTCTCCTCCTCGGTGGGGAAGCGGGAGACGACGTGACAGGGCTCCTCCGCGAAATAGAATATGCCATGAAGGCTGGCCCGAACGTAAGGGGGGTCCTGCTCGGGAGGAACCTTCTCTACCCTCCCGGCGACGACCCACTTCCTCTGGCGCGGGCCATAGAGGCCATCGTCCACGGCGGACTGGGGGCAAAGAAAGCAGAAGCAGTCATGGGCAGGTGGGTGGGGAAGGACGCCGACCTCTTCAGCGCCAACGATTAAAATAGCCTGAGAAGGATCGCCGCGACGATGCGTCCCGCCTCCCGCAACGGTGCCCAGTTCGTTGCGGAGTTCCTGAGGAAGGCGGGCGTGAGGTATCTTTTCGGGATCCCCGGCCATGGCAACGTTTCGCTCTTCGACGCCGCCCGGGACATGGCTCCGCGGCTGAACATTGTGGCGATGAAGCACGAGCAGTGGGGCGGCCACATGGCCGACGGATACTTCAGGGCGAACAGGCGTGTCCCGGCTGCCGTCACGACTTCGGTGGGGCCCGGGGCGACGAACCTCGCGACCGCCATGGCCACCGCCTATGTCGATTCCTCCACTTTCCTCGCCTTCACTGGCCAGATTCAGACATACCTTTTCGGCAGGGGGATCTTCCAGGAGATCGAACGGCGCCACTGGGTGGACTACGCCAACGCCATGAACCATCTTGTCAAGGCCTCCTGGACGGTCACCAGCGCCTCCCAGCTCCCCAGGGTTCTCCCCGACGCAATGAGGACCGCGCTCGGGGGAAGGCCTGGGCCGGTGCTGGTGGACCTGCCCATGGATGTCCAGGTGGAGAGGACGGACGCGGAAGTGCCTAGCCCGCAGCTTCACCTCTCGGACGGGCGGGTCAGACCTGATTCGGAGAAGGTCACGGCCGCCGCAAGGCTCCTCCTGGCTGCAGAAAGGCCCGTGATCCTTTTGGGAGGAGGGGTCGTCATGTCGGACGCAGGCAAGGAAGCGGTCCGGGTGGCCGAGTTCCTCGCAGCACCCGTCCTTTGCACCTTCAGGGGGGATTCGAAGGGGGGGTTCCCCGAGGACCATGAGCTCTATGCTTTCCATCCTGGGAACATCGGAAACGCGGTCTCCAACGAGGTGGCCAAGAACGCGGACGTCCTCCTCGCAGTCGGGGCGACCTTCACCGACGAGACGACCAGCTCCTACGCCAGGGGAGTGACCTTCAGGATTCCGCCGACGAAGTTAGTCCACATCGACATCGACCAGCACGAGCTTGGCAAGAACTACCCGACCGCGGTGGGTATGGTCGCGGACGCCAGGGCAGGCCTCGGGGACCTGCTGGAGGCAATGAAGTCAGTAGGGAAACGCAAGGGAACCCGGACATCGGCCTGGGTTAGGAGGGTCAAGGAGCTGAAGGACGCGTGGCATGAGGAGGTGCAGAAGCTCCGGAAGGAGGCACCCATGGGAATCCCGAACGTCGTTGCGTTGATGCGAGAGAACCTTCCGAGGAGCACGATCGTGACTGTCAGCGCAGGCCTTCCCCAGGAGATAATGTCCCAGCAGTGGGTGTCGTATCGGCCGCGCACGTTTCTGAGTTCCGGGGGCTTCTCCACCATGGGATTCGCCCTCCCGGCCGCCATAGGAGCGAAGCTGGCCCAGCCGAAGACACCGGTGGTCGCAGTGGAGGGAGACGGCTCCTTCATGATGAACAACGTCGAGCTTTCGACGGCCGTCCAGCTTCAGATTCCCCTTGTGGTTGTGGTCCTGAACAACCGGGGATGGATCTCCATTCGAGACCTTCAGATCAGGTCGTTCAGGAAGCGGCTCGTCGGCACGGAATTCAGGAAGAAGGACGGCGCGGAGTATGCGGTCGATTTCGAGAAGATTTCAGGGGGGTATGGAGCTGGCTATCAGCTCGCATCGACTCCAGGAGAGTTCAGGAAGGCCTTGAGGGAAGCCACGGGCTCCGGGGGGACGCACGTCGTCGAGGCCGCGGTGGAGAGGAACTTCCCGAAGAGCGGGACCAAGGCCTACGGCTACTGGGACATCCCTTCCCCCTACGCCTAGGAGCTGATAGCGACGCTCGACCTGGTGGCCATTGGGAGGGCGGGGCTCGACTTGTATTCCCTTGACTACGGCGTCCCCCTGGAGAAGGTCAGACATTTCGCGAAGTACGTCGGGGGAACGGCGGCCAACACCGTGGTCGGGGGAGCCCGCCTCGGGCTGAAGTGCGCCCTTGTCACCCGGGTCAGCGACGACGAGATCGGCGCCTTCGTGTTGGGCTTCCTCTCTCAGGAGGGAGTCGATGTCAGCCACATCAGGAGAGACCCGCGAAGGAAGACGGGCGTGGTCTTCGCCGAAGTGGCACCCGGAAGGGACGGAAAGTTCGTCTTCTACAGGGAGAACGCCGCCGACCTCCACGTGACCAGGACCGATGCCCCTCGGACCCTCCTTGCCGACGCAAAGGTGCTCCTCGTGACGGGCACGGGCCTCAGCGCCGAGCCATCCATGGGGACGAACCTCTACGCAGCCGCCGAGGCGGGGAAGCTCGGGAAGACCGTTGCCTTCAACCTCGACTGGAGGCCGTCGCTCTGGAAGTCAACTCCGGCCGTCAGGATCGCGAGGTATGCGAAGATGCTCGCCCTGTCTGGCATCGTAATCGGGAACGAGGGGGAGTACCTCGCGGCCACGGGGCGAAAATCACTGACGGACGCCATGGCCTCGATCGCTGGCGGGAGGGATAAGCTCCTGGTGGTCACGCATGGTGAGAATGGGTCCGAGGTGGTGGCTGGAGGAAGGAAGGAAAGGGCTCCCGGGTTCAGGGTCCCGCTGCTTAAGGGGCTGGGCGGAGGAGACGGGTTCATTGCGGGATTCCTGGCAGGGTACATTCGAGGCTGGGGGCCCCTCGAATCGGCTGTGTTTGGGAACGCGGTGGGTGCGATTGTCGTGACCGGGCACGCGTGCTCGGAGTCCATGCCCAAGGAAGTCGAAGTGCAAAGATTCCTGGCGAAGAACGGATACTCGTTCGACCCAAGGTCTGGACCTTCCAAACGCTAAATACCGTGGGCCGCTTTCCAAGAGGAGCAATCAAGATTGTTCCACAGGAACACGGGAGAAACGGACGCATTCGAGACGCTGTGCTCCATACCAGCCATGAGCGTCAGCCGTCTGCGTATGAGGAAGGTTCTGAGGGTGGCAGGGTTGAAGGGGGAGGGTTCCGAATCTGTGGTTACGCCTGTGGCCGGGTCGGTCAGGGTCAGGACTGACCAGGGCCAGCTCCTTGAGCTCGGGGAGAAGGACGTGTGCTACCTGCCTTTGGGGTCGGTGTTCAGTTTGGAGGCGGACGCGCAGGCTGACGTGATATGGGCGAGGGCCCCCGGGACGGAGAGGTTCGCTCAGTACGTGCGACGATTCGCGGATGTGAAGCCCGTTGTCTCAGGCGCCGAGTCCTACCGGAGACACATCTATACTTCCATCGGCGAGAAGGAACCGGCGAACAGGCTCATCGTAGGATTCGTGGAAGGCGACGCCGGGAACTGGACGAGCTTTCCGCCCCACAAGCACGACGGGAAGCCTGAGGTCTACGTCTACTACGGCATGGGGGCTAGGTTCGGTGTCCAGATAGTGGCCGCAGAGGAGGACGAGGCATACGTTGTAAGGGAGGGTGACGCAGTCCTCTTCGAAAGGGGATACCATCCGAACGTGGCCACCCCGGGGGTGGGGATGAAGTTCGTCTGGATCATCAGCGCTGACCCCCGCGAGAGGAATCTTTCGGTCGAGCTCCATCCGGACTACAAGGAGATGCCGATGGGCCAGACTCACCTTTCGACGAAGTAGGCCCTACCAGCGCGAGATTGTGACCTTCCTGTCCGTGAAGAAGTCGACCGAGTCCATCTGGGGGTGAAGCGTCCCGAAGAAGGAGTCCCTCATCCCTCCGAACGGGAAGTAAGCCGAGGGGGCCGCTACTCCGATGTTGATTCCGATGTTGCCCGCCTTTACCCTTCGGCGGAATTCCCTGGCCTCTGCTCCCTTTGTTGTGAAGATGCTCGCCATGTTCCCGAACTTGGTACCTTTGTTTATCGCCTCCATCGCCTCGTCAAGGCTCCCGGCGTGCATAGAGCTTGCGACTGGGCCGAAGATCTCCTCCCTCGCGATGCTCATTTCAGGAGAGACGCCGGTGAAGACTGTGGCGCCGAGGAAGTATCCGTCTGGGTACCCGTCTACTGACACACGCCTCCCGTCGGTCATGAGCCTGGCTCCCTCGTCGATTCCCTTTTGGAGCATTCCTTCGATTCTTTGTTTCGAGGCCCTTGAAACCACAGGTCCCATTTCTGTCTCAGGAAGCATTCCGCTTCCGACCCTGAGGGCGGATGCTGACCGAGAGAACTTGTCGAGGAGGGGGCCAGCCACATCACCTACAGCCATGAGGTTTGCCCCGGCCAGGCATCTTTGGCCTGTGTTGCCGAAGAAAGATGAGACTATCGCGGGGACCGCCTTGTCGAGGTCAGCCCCGGGGGTGACCACTATGGTGTTCTTGGCACCGCCATTCGCGATGGCGCGCTTGCCTGCCTCCCCCGTCAGACGGTAGACCCTCTGCGCGACGGGGGTCGAGCCGACGAAAGTGACTCCCTTGACGCCTGGGTTCTTGATGAGGGATTCGACGACGTCAGCGCCTCCGTGGACCATGTTGAACACGCCGGGCGGGAGCTTCACCTCGTCGCGGAGGAGCTCGGCGACCCGTTGCATTGGGACTGGGGTCACGTCGCTGGGTTTGACGACTACTGTATCACCGAGGACTATAGCGTAGGGCAGGAACCAGAATGGAATCATCAAAGGGAAGTTGAACGGGCAGATGATTCCGAATACGCCAAGAGGCTCCTTGGAGACCTGCGTGTCCACTCCCCGGGAAATCTGGTCTAGACTTGACCCCTTTGCCAGGGTGTAGGCCACCGAAATCGCAGCCTCGACGTTCTCGATGGTCCTCCTGACGTCCCCCCGACTTTCGGCCAGCGTCTTGCCGTGGTTGAGAGTGTTGAGGTGGGCGAGCTCTTCGGCGTTCGCTTCCATAATCTGCTTGAGCTTGAAGAGGTACTGCGCTCTTTCTCCTATCGGGACGTACCTCCAGGATTCGAAAGCCACTTCCGCTGCCAAAACGGCCGAGCCGACCTCCTCCTTCGTGCTGAAGGGGACTTCGGCTATCGGCCTGCCTTCCGCCGGGTTGAAGACCTCGTGAACTTCCTGAGTCTGCGAGTCGACCCAACCCTCCCCAACGAGGAGCTTGAGCTTCCCGAAGCTATGCGGGCCTTCTGTATTGGCCATTGGGAGGCGATGGCGAGAGTCGAGGGTAATAAAGTTCGGAAAGATGATTCTATGTACAGAGTTGGCGCTGAGCGGACCTACCTATCCGCTTCGAGCGGCCAATAATTCAAACTCCAATAGATTATTGGAATGTCTGCCACATGGACGTTCCTCAGAAGGTGGGGGAGTACCCTGAGATTCTTGAAGCTGGGGCTCCCAATCTTCAGGCGGTACGGCCTCGGGGAACCGTCGGATATCAGGTGGTAGCTCATCTCGCCCCTTGCGGCCTCGGTGCGCGCGTAGACCTCCCCGGCTGGGACCCTGGGCTGGGGGCCAAGCTTGAGCCGGACAGGGCCCTGAGGGATGTTCTTGAAGGCCTGCCTGATTATCTTCACGCTCTGCCTCATCTCGAGGAGGGCCATGTACGCCCTGGACCAGGCGTCGCCGCCGTCGAGGGACGGGACTTCGAAGTCGAAATCTTCGTAGTGGCTGTAGGGCTCGTCCTTCCTGACGTCCATCTTTACCCCGGAGGCGCGCAGGACCGTGCCAACGGCGCCGAGGCGGATTGCGTCCTCCTTTGAGAGGACCCCGACCCTCCGCATCCTGGTGAGGACCATGGGGTTCTTGAAGAATATCTTCTCGTACTCGTCCATGCGCTTTTCGAACCAGTCGCAGGTGTCCAGGGCCTTCTCAGTGAGCCCTGCCGGCATGTCGTTTCTGACTCCCCCGGGGATGATGTAGGCGAAGGTTACCCTGGCGCCTCCGATCCTTTCGGCCAGGTCGATCCAGAAGTCTCTGTCCCCCATGCACCAGGTGATCATCGTGGTGTGGCCGGTGAACAGCCCCTCGATGGCGATGAAGTACATGTGGGAGATGATGCGGTTCATCTCGGCCATTATGACCCTGAGGTACTGGCCGCGGTCGGGGATCTTGTTGTTCATCAGCTCGTCCACCGCCAGGGCGTAGGGGAAGAGGATGCCGCAGCTGTCTAGGATGACCGGGCGTTCCAGGTGCGGGACGTTCTGGATATAGTTCCGGTATTCGCTCATTTTCTCCTCGCCCCGGTGGATGTAGCCAGGGTCGGGCTCGGACCGGACCAGGTAGTCGCCGTCGAGCCAGAGCTTGATTCTGAAGTGCCCCGCCCCAGGGTGCTGGGGGCCGAAGGAGACGGCCATTATCCTGTCCGAATCCGGGTCGTATTCTGTCTGGATTGTCATGGCTATCTCCCCGGAGACACGTAGTCCTTCCTCAGTGGGGGCATGTCGTTCCAGTCCTCGGGAAGGAGGAAGTGGCCCTTGAAGGGGTTCCCCTTGAAGTCGATGCCGAGCATCTCCTGGCTCTCACGCTCGTGGTATTCGACCCCCGTCCAGACGTCGATTAGGGAAGGAGCGACCGGGGACGCGCGGGGCACCCTTTCGGCGATGGCGAGGACGAAGTCCCTGAGCCCTTCTCTGGTGAGGGAGCCGATGAAGTAGATTATCTCGATCTCATTCTTGGCGATCCAGTCGACCCCGCTAACGGCGCTGGGGTGGTCGAAGCCGAGGTCGTCTCTAACCATGGTAGCGACCGCTTTGATCGTAGCGCTTGAGACTGTGACCTTGAGCCGCTTCTCCCGAAGGTAGTCGACCTTCGCGTCTGGGAACTGCGCGGTGATGGTCGAGGCGAGCTTCTTCGCACGGGCGGGTTCGGGCTTCGGCTGGCTAGGGGGAGAGGGAGGGGCGGCAGCAGTGGGTGCTGCGGGCTTCGCAGGTTGTTGGGTCCCTGGAGTCGGCTTGCTCATCCCGGGGTCACGCACCACTAAGGCTGGGAGCTTTCCGGATCTTTTCCTGGAGGAGAACGATTCCCTGGAGGAGGGCCTCAGCCCTGGGGGGACAGCCGGGGACGTAGACGTCGACCGGGATTATGTCGTCGATGCCCCGGAGGACGTTGTAGGAATCGAAGTAGAGTCCGCCGGTGATCGAGCACGCGCCCATGGCGATGACCCACTTTGGCTCGGCCATCTGGTCGTAGATCATCTTGAGCCGGGGAGCGAGCTTGCGTGTGACGGTGCCCATCACTATGATTAGGTCGCAGGCGCGGAGGGAGCCGAAGGCCTCCAGGGCTCCGAAGCGCTCCATGTCGAAGCGTGACCCTGCGGCGGCGCCCACTTCCACGGAGCAGCAAGCGGTCTCGAGGTGGACGGGCCAGAGGGAGTAGAGGCGCCCCCAGTTGGCGAGGTATCGGAGGGGGTCTCCCACAGAGTACTGGAGGATGCCGTCGAACTTCCCGACCAGGACCTGGAGGGCACCGGACTTTTGGACGGTCACCATATCTCGCGCCTTCCGGCCAGGACCAGGGCGAAGCCCATGGGGACGAAGACGAGGCCCATGAAGAGCGTGAGCATCCAGTCGGACGACAGGCCGAGGGCCATGGGCTTGTAGGCCGCGGCCCAGGCGTAGAGGAACATCGAAAGGACGTCGAAGACTATGAACATCAGAAGATAGGCGTAGTACTGCATCATGAAGTGCGCCTTGCCTGAACCTACCGGGACCTGGCCGCACTCGAAGGGCGCGTTCTTGATGGGGTTGGGGCGCCTCGGGGCGAGGAGTCGGGGGGCGATGACTACCGGCAGGGTGAAGACTACTCCGACGAGTCCCATGATGAAGACTGAGCCCAGGTCGCCAAAGAGGGCCATGACGAGAGCTTCGGAACGTTTTACGCTATTTAAGATTGATGATGAATCGTTTCACGAAACGAAGACAGGAGGGACTCTCAGTCTATGCCGTGGACGTCCTCGGCTTCGTCCTTCAGGAAGCTCTGCAAGAGTTTGTTCTCCCTGAAGAAGTCGCGGATGGAGAGGACACCGAAGAGCGTCCCGTCGTCGTTCTCCACCACGAGGTGGCGGATGCCCTTCTCCATCATCAGCTTCACCGCCTTCGACGGGCGGTCTGAGCGCTTGACGCTGACGAGCTTCTTGCTCGAGATGGACTCGAGGAGGCCGCTTAGCAGAGTCCCCTTGGCCACGGCCCGGACGACGTCCCTCTCGGAGATGACAGCTTCCGCCTTGACGGGGCTGACTGAGGAGGCGACGACGAGGAGCCCTATCTTCTCGCGCGCGAAGACCTCGGCCGCCTGCTTGATGGTCGCGTTGGCGCTTATGGTGACCGGAGTCCGCCTGACGAGAGCCTCTACCCTCATCGCTTGCTCACGGGCGTGGAGGAGCGCTTCTCGATTGGGACGTACTGTGTCCTCGGGGGGCCGATGTAGTCTGCCCTCGGCCTGATTATTCGGTTGTCAGAGTACTGCTCCAGGATGTGGGCGAGCCAGCCGGGGGACCTCCCGACTGCGAATACGGGGGTGAAGAGGTAGCTCGGGATCCCCACGCGGTTGAGCACCAGCCCGGAGTAGAGGTCGACGTTAGGGTAGAGGTTCTTCCAGGTCAGCATCATCTCCTCGGTCTTTTCGAGGATCTGGAACACCTTCTTCTCCTTCTCGCTGCGAATGAACTTTTGGGCCATGTCCTTCAGAATCCGGGCCCTGGGGTCCATGGTCTTGTAGACCCTGTGACCGAAGCCAGTAATCTTCTGTCTCTTGGCGAGGAGGGCGTCGACGTAGGACTCGGCGTTTTCGGGATTCCCAATCTCCATGGTCATCTCGATTACCTTCTCGTTCGCTCCCCCATGGAGGGGACCCTTCAGGGCTCCCACGGCGCCGGTCACTGCAGAATACACGTCCGATAGAGTC